>WQVY01000010.1 GCA_009785605.1 Defluviitaleaceae bacterium
CAATACTTCCCGGTAACCGTGGCACAAGTCAATGGTTAAGCATATGGAGGGACTCAAATGAAATATAAATTATTCGACCATGCAGATGTTATACGAAGCAAAAACTCCGGCCCATATGAGCTGACCTTTGACATAATCTTTAAAGAATATGAGATGTTCGAACGTTTTAGGGACGCGGATATAATGACACCGCAGGTCTTTGCTAAGCTGTACAAGATAAATGAAGCCGACATTACAGGCATCATAGCCTTCGCGCCCGCCAAGGCTATCAAGATTACTATAGTACGGCCACTAGCATCAGGTGACTTGGGCGAGCGCGATGTATACGGCGCTCAGCAACATGCGCCGCTATTGGGGTTTGAGTTTGACATATAATGCCTATCTGCAAGTATTTTTGCGATGTTTTGGGCATCTTCTACTTCTAGTGAGCGGTCACCGGCTAGGCTTTCTAGGTGGTGGGTAAGCTCATGATGCAGGGTATGCCTAAGCCTGTCTACAAATGCCTCTGCGTGCAAGTGCCCGTAGGCAATGGCTAATGAGCCGTGGTGGATGGTCACATAGCGGCCCAGGCCATATGGCTCTACGTGGTATTGGCCTAGGATTAGTAGGTCGTTTACGTCGTACATGACATCCGGTAACAGTATTACGCCACAGTTTAAACCTTTGTATATGCCCGAAGGCAAGGCTTGTATAAGATTGTCTAGGGCTTCTTGTGTTTCTTCGTAATTTAACATAAGGCCTAACCCAACACCGGTGTATCAATAAACTCCACTTCTGCTGGCCCTTGTAGCCCGTCTGTCTCAAACACAACCAACTCATTCTTGCCTGGTTTAAGCAGTGGTGCTGGGATATACAAGGTACGGGTAGGCCCAACCTCCCAGTACCGGCCCAGGTTAAAACCATTGATAAACGCAATACCCTTGCGGAAATTTTTCATGTCCAAAAATGTGTCACATGCGGTATCAATGTCAACCTCGCCTTTGTAAAACACCGGCGCGTCACAAGTGGCATCACCGCCGCTTGTTGGCGGCTTGTCCAGCGGCAAGCTATACATCTCCCAGCCATAAAGCGCATTGGTACCTATACGCACAGAGCCGGAAATCCCGCATGGGTAAGCCAAGTCGTGGCCGTAGTTTACCCGGCCCATGTTCTCTACCAATATATCTAGTTGGAAGCTGGTCTTGCCTGGGGCTGGCAGGGGTATTGTAAGGGTTTCTTTGGGGTTGTTGCGGTACAACACGCCAAGCTTTTCCCCACCTACCATAACAACTGCCCTATCACGCAATCCCGTAATTGAAAGCTTCATCTCATACCCTGCTTGTACAAGGTACTCCCTGGATACAAGCGGCATATCTACAGTTTTGCGGTACAACACATACCCATACTCTTGACCCAGTTCTTCCATAGACAGCGGGCTTGCGGCCTTAACTGGCTGGCCAAGCTGGTCCAATAATGGCAAGCGCTTATTAAGCGCTACTTTCCCGTATGCCTTTTTGGGGGAGTTGGCAACAGGTATGGCCGGGGCTGGGCCGAAGTATTTTTCTAGCACCGCTTTACAGGCGGTGTATGCAGGGGTTATATCCCCCGCTTCTGATAAAAGCGCGTGATAGTCATAGCTGGTGATAGTGGGCTGGTAGTTACCATCGTGGCAGTTGGCCCCATTCCAAAAACCAAAGTTTGTCCCACCATGGAACATATACATATTTACAGAGCCACCGTCTTTGACCATGTCCTCCAGCACTTTGGCTACATCTGCTGCATCTCTGGTATGGTGCTTGCCGCCCCAATGGTCAAACCACCCACACCAAAACTCACAACACATATCCGGCCCGTTTGGCTGGAACTGCCTAAGCACACCAAAGCCCTCCGCAGCCCTAGAGCCAAAGTTTGCAGTCATCCACATATCTGGCAGGGTGCCGCCGCCCATCATTTCTATATTGGGGCCATCAGATGTAAACAGTAGACAGTCCGCACCCAGCTCGCGCATCAGGTCTCGCAAGTATGCAAGATATTCTTTATCGCTGCCATAAGAACCGTATTCGTTTTCTACCTGCATGGCAAAAACCGGGCCGCCATTGGACTCAAGATACGGTGTAACCTTGGGTATAAGCACAGAGAACCAGTTCCTGACTTTTTCCAGATATGAAGGCCACATACAGCGCAGGCGCATGTTTCTGTCTTTGTTTAGCCAGCCTGGGAAACCGCCATATTCCCATTCTGCACAAATATAGGGGCCTGGGCGTACAATAACTTTAAGACCAAGTTTGCCCGCAAGCTCTATAAAACCAGGCAAATCGCCAAAGCCCTCGAACTGGAACTGGCCTTCTTTTGGCTCATGAAAATTCCAGGGGACATAGGTTTCTACTGTGTTGAAGCCGCAAGCCAGCAGCTTTTCTAGCCGGTCTTGCCAATAGTTTGGGTGGACACGGTAATAATGTATTGCGCCAGATAAGATGGGTACATCTTTGCCGTAAATTTTTTTGAAATTGGGAGTCATGATTCGTTCCTCTCGTTCAATATTGGATGTGCTTTATAAGACTTTTTCTGAAATTACCTTTGCGGCCAAAAAATCATAGGCATTAGTATGTTTTTTGGCCGCTTATTCGGTATTTCAGAAGAAGTCCATTGTATTAGATGGTTAATAAATGGTCAACAATCATCCAATTTTACTATGTTTCTGGGCAAACAAAATTTGACGACATATTACAATCATGTTACATTTTATTGCATTTATAGCGAAATAAATACAAAATGTTGGAGGAATCACATGAAACTACGCAGAGTTGCACTACTATTACTTATCGTGCTTATATGCATACCAAGCGTGATGGTGTTTGCTAGGCCTACACCCGCAAACCAACTCCATGCCGGCATGTTCCCGGTTGGCTCACGCCAGAGGGTAGAGTATGCAAGCGCCCTAAATGTACGCAGAGGCCCAGGAGTACGGTATACCGCCTTTAACCATCTAACCAGAGGTACACATGTTTATATTTTAGAATTTAGGGGTGGGTGGGCACGCGTCAACACCAACCACGGCGAAGGCTGGATCTTTACCGGCTACCTTTCACGCGACATGGCAGCAGCAGCACCTTTGACCGGGACGGGGACAACAACATCCACAGTGGCCCCTAGTGACCGTACACCGCAGCACCTTCTTAACGCGGATTTATTCCCCATTAACAGCCAGGCACAAGTCGCTTTTGCGTCCCATGTCAATATCCGCCGGGGCCCTGGCAATAATTATGCCGCATTTACACACTTGGCCAGGGGTACAAATATCACAATATTAGAGTATAGGCAGATGTGGGTACGGCTCGAGACCGCGCATGGGCAAGGCTGGATTTTTGCAGGTTTCTTGTCCAATAACGCCGTAACAGCCGCACGCGGAGGCGGCAGTGGTGGTGGCGGTGGCGGTGGCACAACCGCTCTTGGCACACGCACACCCCACGCACAATTAAGGGCAGAAAATTTCCAAAACGGCTCACAGCACACGGTAGATTATGCACATTTTCTAAACGTGCGGCGGGGGCCAAGCACAGGTTATACAGCCTTTACACACCTGGCCAGGGGTGCGGTTATTACCGTACTTGAGTATAGGGGTGGCTGGGTACGTATAAGCACCACCCACGGCGAAGGCTGGATATACGCCGCCTATCTGCGGAGGTAAGCTTGAGGGCATCGCATAAAAAAAGCAAAAGACAAATCCCTATTGCTTCAGCTATACTTGCGTTTTTGTTGTGTGCTTCTATTATTTTTGGCGGCATAGCTATTATTGTTGCCCGCGTCACGGCCACAAGCGATGACATAGGCCTCCACATAGACGGGAGATGGGAAATAGAATCGCCTACCCACAACAACGAACGCATTACATATGCGTTTGCTGGGGATTCCTTCTCTATGGTAACAGAAAGCATGATTTTTGATGCTGACGCTGAAATAATAGAAGACATACAGGCATATCATATGCTGTACTACGGGGCGGAAGTTGACGCGGATTATATGGGCGACGGGACGTTTCGCTTGCGGATATTTGCTGATGGGACCTTTGTCATAAACGGCGACATAATATTGATGGTAACCGGGGAAGGGCTGTCTAGGACACTCCCCTTTTACTGGATGGATGACGCAATCTTAATCAATGGTTATAGGTTTGTACGGGGGTAACGTATCGCGGGTTAACTCGAAAATATGATAGACTTCTTATGAAACTACCAAAGCGGCCAAAAACATAGGTATTAATATGTTTTTGGCCGCTTATTTCGTAAGAAGTTTATTTTTTAAACGTATTATACACAAGTTCAAAATTTGAAACCGTTGCAAAATTGCGCTCTGTTGTATGGAGCCTAAAACTGTCGCTGTTGAGTATTTCTACGCTACTACCCCAGCGGAAATGCACCTTTATACCTACGGTGCCACCATGGGTGTAAAAATGCCTGCCATCAACAATTTTTTCTGGTACGAAGGCTGGGTTGGCTTGTAAATTACCGGAGATGTTAATCTTCCAAAGGTCACAATAGTCGTTGGTTGGTATGCCCAAGAAATTGTCTGTTGTAAATGGCGCAACTAGGTAGAAGTTTGCGTAGTCATGGCCGCTGTCTATATCCTCTGTTAGTAGTGTTAGGCCTTGATAATCTTTTACATTGTGCTGGTGGATATATACCTGATGGAAGTTGGCGGTCAACAGGTCATTGCTTTGAGCTATATACATAACAAGGTTGCCGTTTTCGTGGGTAACCATAAGGAAATAGGGTAGCTCTGCACCATTTTGCATAATTTTGAAATTGCTTATGCCCAGTGCAGCGCAGTTGTTGTTCTTAACGCCGCGTAGTAGCCGCTTAAATTGTGGGCCGGCGCTGGTTTCTTCGCACGCAGGGTTAATATTTTTTAGGTCGTACAGTGCAACAATTGAGTTGTTATAGTCTGGCGTTTCTATCCCCATTGCAAGATAGTCGCCAATGATTTGGAAGCCGCCGGTATGATTAAAGTTTCTTGTATCACCAGTGAGTTCATAATGCGCATCGTAGTGGTGGCCTAGTATTTTTCCTTCTTCTGATACAACAAAATACCCAAACCGCCTGTTTTTGTCGCTGTTGTGGCTAACAATAAGATTTGAGCCGTATTTGCCAAAACCCTGCACATGACAAAACCACCCTCCCCCCGCCAATATAGGGCTGTCGAAGTCGCGGGGCAGCCTGTCGTTGCCTTTCATGGTGTGCTTGTCGCCACTGGCATTGATGCTGTTAAAGATTTGGTGCGGGTTGCGTATGGGAGTGTTGTGGCTGCTTCTTGGTACTGGCTCTGGCACAACCGGCGAGCAGTTACTGTATTGCAAAAGTACTATTGTGTGGCCGCCGTCTGGGCGTGTTTGGCAATCTATGGTTATGCCGTCATTGTTACTGGATACGCGGTATATATGGTTGTTTTCCCTATATCCTTCTGGCCGTGATGTCTCACGCATGAAAAAGTTTTGCATTGGGATGCAGCCAAAGTCTACAATCCCATCATTGTCAGACACAGCCACTGCTTTTACCTGGATAGATGGGTCATCTATTGCTGTGCCTTCGAGCCTGTATAGCGTAAACTCTACGCCCGCAACACCCTCGCCTTCGGGGTTTATTACATGGAATATGAATTTGGTTTTTCTAGGTTTGGGTGGCTGCGGGCAAGGGCCGCCACTTGCATCTAGGTTGTACGATGTGGCCCAATTAAACCACGTGTTGTCATGTATAGTCATAATAGTCTCCGTTCTAATACGCTCATTTATCTGGACTACAATAGCTCTTTGAAGGTACCCAAAGAGCTATTGGGTAAACAGGATGTCCTTATTGTTCCATTATATGCTGCACAAGCAGCTATGTTTACACACTTGGCTACAACACAGGTATCAATTTTATCGACATATTTCATTTGCTATATGGTATACTTTTAATAGAAGGAATAGGAGTTGTTAACGATGGACAAGAAATTTCTATCTCCCAAAAGTGATTTGATTTTCAAACTACTATTTGGGGACGAGCGAAGCAATGAAATATTAACGGCATTTCTTAAAGCCGTTCTTCGATTACCCAAAGAAGATTATGACGAAGTAATTATAGTGAACCCTTTTCTTCTCCAAGAATATGATGGTGATAAACTTGGTATACTTGACGTAAAAGTCAAGACAAAATCGAAAAAGGTTATTGATATCGAAATTCAAGTAAAACCCACAACGGAGATGAAAGAACGAGTATTGTTCTATTCATCCAAAATGATAACAGAACAAGTTGGCACTGGAGGAAAGTTTCAAAAAATCAAACGTGTTATTAGCATAATCATTACCGATTATGCGCTGATAGCCGAAAGCGAAAAATATCATCACCGTTTTACGCTATACGATTATGAAAACAATGTAGAATTCACAGACATTATCGAAGTGAACACACTGGAGTTGACTAAAGTTCCCCAAACAGAAGATGGCACAGAATTATGGAACTGGCTGAAATTTTTATCAGCCGAACGGGAGGAGGATTTGGACATGATTGCTGAAAAAAGCCCCCAAGTCAAAAAGGCTGTTGTTCGTCTGATGGAGCTATCAAAAGACGAAAAGACAAGAATGATGTATGAATCCCGCCAAAAATTAGAATGGGATTACCAAGCAAGAGAACGAGCGGCAGTTGTAGCTATTGCCAAAAACCTGTTAGCAATGAATATTCCTGTTGATAATATTATTTCTGCTACTGGTTTAACCAGTGATGAAATATATGAATTGCAAAATGCCGACTATTGATGTCGGCATTTTACTTTTCTACTGCTTCATATGATGCGCTTACAACGTCTTAATACATACTAGATACACGCCGCAAGCTAAACGACTTTGCCACAACGTCAATAGTCTCGATTAAGAGGGCAAAAAGTACAATAACCAGGAGTGCCAAGTTGGGCCGTGTGACAATGTTGTTAAAGTTTGAAAGCCAATAAAAAGCTTGAGTATCCATCAGCCTGTATGCATGGCCTACAAACTCGGGATTAAGTATTTCTACATTCCCAAATATAGTTATGGCAAATATCACTTGTACAACACATGATATTATTGTGACCGTCCCCAACCGCGTTGTGTACTGCCCTTCTACCAGCTTAAAAATTTCTACCCCTATCTCAAGTACAGTCCAAAGCAAGATGGGAAGCCACATACTACGTAAAGCCGCCGTATCAAAAACAGGTATCCAATTAAAGTCCAGGTATACGCGCATCACTTGTGGGAAACCAAGAAGTAAGGCCGTAAGCGATACAGATAGTATTATGTCAAAAATAGGCCCGTACGGTGACATTTTTAGTCTTGCCTCAGGGACTTGGGGCAGGTTGTATATTTCATCGTCTTTGAGGTCTACTTTCATATAATCCAATATCGCAAACACAACCGTTATCACCGCAAAGGCCTGCAACACACCGCCAACGGTAACCACTACAACCTGTATTGCATGCGCTGCAAAAGTCACATTTGCAAACCCTATGACAATATGCAATGAGTATTCGTCGCCCACCAGCAGCCCAATGGTTGTTAGCACGGTTAGTACCGCTGCAATAATGGGTAGTGCAATACGCAAGACACGCTTATACATAAGAAAGTACACGCCGCTTATCAAGGATTTGCGCTCGCTCCCGTAATATTTTAGGGCAAGCTCTTCTGGTGGGCCAAGCTCTGCAAGTACATCATGGATATCTTGTTCGCTTATTGGCTGGTTGCCGTACTCACGGTTGGGCGTGTTGGGCGGGTATTGGCTTAGGGGCCCTGGGGCACTATTGATATTGCGCTCGTTTAACATTTCTGTTATCAGGCTGTCTAGTTCCATCTCTACATCTGCGGCTATTTTTGTTGGCAAATGCCTTGTAACTGCGTAGATGTAGCGGTTCTTTAAATTATTTTCCATACCTATCTATCCTCCAAAATATTATTCATGTTGTGTACGGCTTCTTGCCAATGCTTTTTTAGCTCTGCTAGTACCTCTAGGCCAAAGTCTGTTGTGGCGTAGTATTTGCGCGGCTTTGCGCCGTCTGTTGTATTCCATGCGCTTTTAAGGAGCCCTTGTGACTCAAGCCGCCTTAGTAATGGGTAAAGGGTGTTGGCCTCTATGGGGATACCGGTTTGCGATAGTTCCGCTATCAGGTTGTAGCCATATGCAGATTGTCTTAGCTTTGCCAAAACACAGATGATTATTGTGCCCCTTCGCATTTCTTGTAAAAAGCCGGCCAACAGCTCATCATTCCTCAATATCGTCACCTCCGTCATATTGTTGCGCGTATTATAGTGTGCGCCACACGTTATGTCAAGATGTAAAATAATATGCGCCGTGCCTTTGTGCTTGTTTAAGGGATTTTGGGTTAGGGGCTTGGGTTTTGATGATACCGATAAAGGTTTTTTTCTGGCTTTACTGGCCTGTTGCCGCGCTTGACTTTACCAAATTGTGACACGTAAAAACTCGCCCCCGCAATAAAAACGACATATTTTCCTACTTAATTATGCCTATACTATAGCCAATTAAATGAGAAACAGTTCAGTCAGAGCTGAAATAGCGGACGCTTCAACGCTTTTTTTGCGACAGGCTGGACTGATTTCGAATTAATTGGCTATAGCCAATTAAATGAGAAACAGTTCAGTCAGAGCTGAAATAGCAGGTGACTATTACTACCAAAGACGGGGGAACACAATGACTCTTTACGCAGATTTATTATTTTTGGTCAACTTTATAATGAACGGCTTTGTATTACTGATAGCGTCCAAAGTCCTCCGCCAAAAAAGAAAAGCCCGCTGGCTTGTACTGGGCGGGTTTGTGATGGCGCTTTTGTATACATTAATCTTGGTAATAGAGCCACTGCGCTTTCTTAATATAGCGCTTGCCTCTGTAGTAATATTGGCGGCTGGGGTGATGGTTGCGTTTTACCCTACTGGGGTCAGGCATTTTTTGAGGCTAATGCTGGCGGCATACGGTATTACATTTGTTGTAGGCGGGCTGGGGATGGCACTCTTTTTTTTGACGGACCTGCCTTACGCCATATACTACATAGCCGCCGACTTGGATGGCTTTAGGCGTGCGGTTTCTTGGCAGCTTGTGCTTGTGGGTACTGTTGTCAGCTATATCATGATTAAGCTGGTCATGCGGTTAGTTGAGCATCAAACAATAAAGCGGCAAATGCTTATGAATGTAATGGTATGCCTCAACGAGAAATATATCTTTTTTGACGCGCTGGTTGACACAGGCCACAGCTTAAAAGACCCGCTTTCCCAGTCGCCGGTAATAGTGGCAGAGTTTGAACAGATACAAGATTTTTTGCCAGACGGGTTAAAGGGGATGTTTTATGACCGGCAAGAGACAAACATAGCCGGGGTGATAACAAGCCAAGAAAGCCCATTTTACCAGCGCATACGCATGATACCTTTTACCAGCATTGGCAAGTCAAGCGGGATGCTTATAGGCTTTAGGCCAGACCAGGTGATGGTTGGGGCCAAAAACTCAAGGCAAGACGTAGTAATTGGCATATACAACGACAAACTAACGCCAGACGGGCGCTATCAGGCACTGCTAAGCCCAGACCTGCTACCGGTACCGGCGGCGTAAAATAAACCAGGAGGTGCTTAGCTTATGCTGGCAAATCTCTACACAAAAGCGCGCAACATGATTTTGGATGCATTGGGCATCAACGACCAACACAAAAGCGAATCTAGCATCTACTATATAGGCGGCAGCGAGGTACTACCGGCCCCCTTGGCCACAGACGAAGAAGCAGAATGTCTAGCCCTACTAGGAAGCGAAGACGATGCCCGCGCCAAGGCCACTTTGATAGAGCGCAACCTGCGGCTAGTAGTATACATAGCCCGTAAATTTGAAAATACCGGTATAAACGTAGAAGATTTGATTTCTATAGGTACAATAGGCCTCATAAAAGCCATAAATACATTTAAGACAGACAAAAAAATAAAACTCGCAACCTACGCCAGCCGCTGTATAGAAAACGAGATACTAATGTACCTACGGCGCAACACAAGAGCCAAGTCAGAGATATCTATAGACGAGCCGCTTAATGTAGACTGGGAAGGAAACGAGCTTCTACTTTCGGACATACTGGGCACAGACGTGGACATAATATCCAAAGATTTAGACGACGAAACAGACAGGGAGCTACTAAGCACAGCCCTGGATAAGCTAACCAAGCGCGAGAGGAAAATCGTAGAGCTACGCTTTGGCCTATACACCGGCGGCGAAGAAAAAACACAAAAAGAAGTAGCCGACCTACTAGGAATATCCCAGTCATACATCTCACGACTAGAGAAGAAAATCATAGGGCGGCTCAAAAAAGAGATAGACAAAATGGTCGTAGGATAGCCAACAGCAAAAAACAGACAAGAATAGACAAGATTTGTTGAGAAACCCCTCTGCCTTTGCTATTATAGCGATATAAAAGGCAGAGGGGTTTGTATATGACAGGGAAATCTCACAAGGCAATAGGCACAGCTGCGGGGGCCGCCATTGCCATATATGGCATACGGCAGGGGGATTATGTTTTTGCATTGGCGTTAGTCACCGCACCTTTGGCAGCAATGCTCCCAGACATAGACCATGGCAGCGCAAGGATTGGTAGACTGCGCAAGCTCATAGCCAACATAATAGTTACCGCCATAGCTGTGGCTGTGGTTGTAGCAGCATGGATACACGGGCGGTTTATACTAGAAAATTATAGGACCGTGTTATTGGTTGGGGTAGGCATTGTAATCCCAACTCTTATACTGTTTAAGCTAAGCCAAACCAAGTGGGTACGCGAGACGTGGGGGTTTGTTACAAAGCACCGCGGCATCATGCACACATTAATAATCCCCATTTGCACAGTTATTGCCACGATATTTATAAGGGACCGCTACTTTCTTATACTCACGTATGGGTTTCTTGCGGGATATGTTTCGCATATCCTTGCAGATTGTATGACAACAAAAGGCTGCCCCATACTGTTTCCTGTACTAAGGAGAAATATCAGGTTCATAAAACTAAAAACCGGAAGCGATGCAGAGCGGATACAGGCAACAATTATGGTTATTGTTATAATATTAGTGGCATTTATTGTACCAATTATGTAGCATTCACAGTAGCTACACAATCGCCCAATATACCCATTCGAAAATTAGCCCTGCAATTACCCAGGCCGGCAGGTAGTCCCAACGCACAACCCCTTTTACGTGATATTTAGCATTACTGTAGTCCCAAGGGCAGACTTGTATGCGCTTTAGCAAGCTGCCGGTTACAAACTCGCCCATAAAAATACAGGCAGCATATATCAACCCACGCAGCAAAAACGGCATAGGCGCAATGAGTCTAAATATCGGCCCCAAAAACGCCACCATCCCATAAATAAAAAACATCCACAGCGATGTATTAGAGCTTAATTTAAAATTTTTGGATTTTAATGAGCAAAGCCCGGTCCAAAGTACTTCCATCAAGCAGCCCAAGGCCCCGTAAATAACAAATCGTATAATCATGGATGTATTATGCGCCCACGCACGACACGGCATACATACAAATTACGGAATAAAAAACTATTGACACAATGCAATATAACACTCATAATGCAAGCAACCCAAGTGCGAACTTTAACATCAAAAAAGCTGACCATTATGCGTTGAACCTTCGCAGAATGGCCAGCTAAGATGTAGTTAAAGTTCACACTATAAGGGAAATTATATTTTTTTTAGATTAGAGAGGATGACGTATATGACAGCAAGTGTATTGAGAATGGTATTGGTGATTGTCTTGTAACTAAATATCAGGCATAGGCAACAAAGGCGGGCACACCCGCATTGTTTGCTATGCCGCAAAACGGTAACCTTTCGTAAATACTGCTGATTGGCTGATATGGATACGATTTAGGTCGTGTCTTTTTTTGTGCAATCCCGTAGGTTAATCATAGCCACGGAAAAGTAGCTTCTTACATGAGGCTATTTTCCTGTGGCTTTTTTGTCTATTAAAGGAGATTAAAATGACAGATTTAAAACAATATGGCTATACCAAAACATCACAAACAACGACACGAGGGTCAGAATCAGGACCAGATACTATCCCTGGCAGGGTAACAGAGCATAGACGTGACATGTACACAGTTATCACCCGGCATGGTGAGCTAGCTGCAAGCCTTAAAGGCACGTACTATCATGGTGCCGTGTCAAGAAACGACTTCCCATGTGTAGGCGACTTTGTACTACTGCAATACAACAACAGCGGCGAGTCGCGTATTGCTTCGCTTTTGCCCAGGTGGTCAAAGTTTTCTAGGGCTGATTTTTCTGGCCATGCAGCGGGGTATGTTAAGACCATACAAGAGCAGGTTGTGGCAGCTAATTTTGACTATGTATTTATACTATCGTCCCTTAACCAAGATTTTAAGGTATCCCGCATCACGCGGTACCTGACCCAAACCTATGCAAGCGGCGGCCAACCCGTGGTTATCCTTACCAAGGCAGACTTGGCAGATGATATAGAAACGCCGCTTGCCATGGTACAGCGGGCAGCACCGGATGTGCCGGTTATTGCAGTTTCTGCCCATACAGGTGACGGACTTGGGCTGCTTAGCGAGTTTTTAATGCCAGGCAAGACCATTGTGTTTTTGGGAATGTCTGGTGTGGGAAAGTCATCGCTGTTGAATGCATTAATGGACGCGGAAGTTATGCTGGTAAAAGGTATCAGAGAAGACGACAGCCGCGGCCGCCACACCACCACGCATAGGCAATTATTTATGCTTCCATCGGGGGCAATGGTTATAGACACACCGGGCATGCGCGAACTTGGGCTGTTTGATGCCGATGAAGGGATAAGCGCTGGCTTTAGCGATGTAGAGGACTTATTTAGCCAGTGCCGCTTCAGCGACTGCGGCCACAAAACAGAGCCAGGCTGCGCCGTGCGCGCCGCCCTTACAAGCGGGGAACTGCCAATAGAGCGTTGGGAGCGATACCAGGCCCAACGGCGAGAAAACCGCTTCGTAGACAACAAAGCATCATTTATGCGCGAAAAACAGGCTTTTCAAAAGTCAATCGCATTATATTCGAAATCAAAAAAGAAGAAGCGCTAAATAATAGGAGGCCAGAAATGAATGGTAAATAAATATTCTTCCCGTGATAAAGACAAGCACAAATATAACAATGAATTATCTATGATAGACAGGTCACACGCGACCACCAACTACCGCAACGAGCCGTGTAACGAAAGCTTCACATGCAAAAACTGCAGTGAGTTCGTGCTACCAGAATGTGCAGCAACCAAGCACCGCAACCACTGCCCCAAGTGCCTGGTAAGCATACATGTAGACATAAACCCAGGCGACAGGGCATCTATGTGCGGCGGCAACATGGAGCCAATAAGCGTATGGGTACGCAAAAACGGCGAATGGGCTATCATCCACCGCTGCCGTACCTGCGGCGAGATAAGCTCCAACCGCATTGCAGCAGACGACAACCCCACCCTGCTTATGTCTATTGCGGTAAAACCGCTTGCAATGCCACCATTCCCGTTGGGGATGCTGTAAACTTTTAAATTTGACATACACTAGGGCAAACTATACAATGTTTCCAGCAATTCCAAGGAAGTTGACATAAGCGTACACCATTACAGCATGAAAGGAGGAACCACTATGAAATCCATAAACATATGCCTTAACACGGTAGAAAAGGTCAAAGGTTTTGTTAACGCTATATCGCCGCTTGACGGTGATTTTGATCTGGTATCTGACAGATATGTAGTTGACGCAAAGTCAATCATGGGTATTTTTAGCCTTGACCTAGGCAAGACCCTACGGTTGGACATCCACTGCGACACCGCAGCAGAAAAAGTAATGCCACTGCTTGAAGCGTACATTGTAGAGTAATAATGTTTAGTAATAAAGCAAATTATAAGATGCCCGTAGCCGTTAAAAAGCTACGGGTTTTTTATGCTGGGCCGAAGGGGGTAGCCTCAAGCCGGTGAACAAATTTAGAATTTTTATAATTTTATCAGTCTGACAATATGCTGGCTAAACAATAACTCAACATCAAATTGGCGCAACACATTTAATCCAATAACGCCCATTGAAAAAGATTCCTCTGGAAATTTCAACGCATATGCATCTATGTTTTTCAACTCTATATTGCCTATTTTGATAGCGTCCAGTGAAAAATGTGATACAATAGTTACATCAGAAGCAGTAGTCAATTTTTTCTTAGGCATGGATGAAGGTTCATAACCCAGTGCATAAAATATTTCGGGTGTTAGGGTCGTGACTGAAGCGCCAGTATCTAGTGTCAGGGAAATATCTTTATACTTATTTTCCGCAACACTCCATAACTGAACAAGAATAACTGAACAAGAATATATAGCCCACTTCCAAATAGCTCCATTTTTACGCTGGTTTCCATTATAGCAACACGCTAACCCCTTCAGGGTATTTCCCAGCATATAAAATATATGTCCTACTGTCGTGAGTCCAAAATTGATTCATTTCTCGTAGGACTTTATCCCTGCGCTCGCTAGATAGTACGACCTCACCACCTGCAATGGAATGATGTTCACCCTCGGTGCAGTTTATTAGGAAAACCCATTGGCCGTCGTATTCTTGGTGGATTTGTTCTATGGTTTTGTACATGGCGAATCTCCTTGTATGCTGATATGAAATTGAAGTGTATAAACTTCATTGTGTTTGCTTAACAGGTACAAATGATACTAAGCCCCCTGCTTGCTTCGTTATTAACGTCATGGTTTGCACGTTCGATAACAACACCCTTCTAGATTGAATACGGCATAGAATTTTCCAGAGAATAAAAATCCGTCTAAACAGGAATGTGCCATACGTTTAGAGGCAGGGTAAAATAAACTGTCCCATACTTTGTTAAAGATAAATCATCTGCTCCATGTCTCTCTACCATGAAATCACCAGCCCCAGGTCTTACAATCGTGTGCGGAAATGATAATTTTCGCGCTTTTCTTTTTATGCTAAAGAAGCACATGTGAATAGTATCATATACCGTTTTTGGAACAAACATATTAACGGCTTTGCTGGAATCAGGGAGCTCAATAATGCCACTTTTAGCAATGTTGGTACTGTTTTTATATAACGCCAATCTCTCTATCATGACTTTATCAGCGTTATTGTTAAACATGATTCTTGTGTCAGAGTTCAGCACCAGTAGTTTATTGATTTCATTTATAGTTTTTCTTGATGAAACAACCACATTATTTGATGAGTTTGTTTTTGCTTTATAAATAGCATTATCGTAGACACACAAACAAATGCGAGGTGATAATGGTAAAAACATTTGTAATCCACATAGTCCAAGACCGCAAGGAGCTTTGATATTTTTTAAGATAAACAATTGGTTATAAAGAGCAACCGGATAATCAGAAGTTACAAAATCGTCTTTTGTCTTGTTTATAATAAGCGTAGGATATAAATCAAGCAGTATCGGTGCCATCCCAATAGCCGATTTAAGGAACATAGATGGAATACCCTTAAAAGTTACTTCAGGATTTTTGCCTTCATATTCCGTATGCCCATGTGTCGCATACAATTCGTATATAACGCCAACTAAGTCTATCATTGACTTCTCAAAATCTTTTGAAATATAAGGCGTTCGCATTGATGACACCAGTAAAAACATGAGTAAGTATATATAGTTTTCTTCATCACGTGGTACTTTATGAGTGTCCACTATATTTTTAAGTATAGGACTCCACTTCGCTTCTAGCATTTGTAGCACATTTTCGTTAGTTCCACACTCACCATAAAAATACTTTTTATGATTAATGCCTTTGATTGAAGAATTTTTAACGTAAAGAGTATGTCTAAAAACATATGAGCCAATGCTCTTACCATCATTGGAAAACATACGCATGTAGAATTGTGGAATATAATGCTGATTTTTCCCCATATTCCATTAACCCCTTTGATAAGATAACCAAAATAAACCATCAACAACAAGACAGATAAAATTATACCACACCTTCAAAAATAACAGATACTCTCTATTTCTGCGTCGTCGCCGTCGTCAATAGACGACTAAACCAGTCCAGAAATATGTAAATTTAATCAAAATAAACCTCGTGCCGCCCATTTTTACGGAGTAATAACTGCATCTAACGACAACTAACTGAAATTACTTGAAAGAGATTGTACATTCACCCAGCATAATCCCAAGCACAACAAACCCCGATAAGACAAAAGGGTTAAGCTAATAACCAGCTCAATCCTTTAGATTAACTAAACGGAAGGTATGAGATTCGAACCCTTGCGGGGTTGCCCCCAAGCGGTTTTCAAGACTACCATTACACATGTTTCTGGTATGCCGAATTGGAATAGGGAGCAATTTATTGGTAGAATCTCATCGCGCCAGACATATCCGCACAACCAGAAAATAAATGCCGAAAATTAAATTATTTTCTGTACACGGAAATAAACTTGACCCTGATTGTGTATTTTATTATGATAAGAAAAAGGTGATGAAAATATGATTCAGAGAAACGAATATTTAGAGTTGCTAAAACCGTGGCGCGAAAAACAGCTTATTAAGGTTATAAGCGGAGTACGCCGTTGCGGCAAGTCAACATTATTGGCACAATACATGGACTACTTACGCTCTACTGGCGTGGAAGATGAACAAATAATATCGGTCAATTTGGAAGATATAGATTTTGAACACTTGCAAGACTACAAGGCTTTACATGACTACTTCAAAAGCCGACTCTGCAAAGATAAATATACCTATGTGTTTATTGACGAGGTGCAGCAGTGTACTGGGTTTGAAAAAGCGGTTGATAGTTTGTTCATCAAAAAAAATGTTGATGTGTATATCACTGGTTCGAACGCGCATATGCTATCCGGCGAGCTGGCGACACTCTTGTCTGGAAGATATATCGAAATAAGTATATTGCCACTTTCCTTTGCGGAGCATATGGAGTTAGCGGAACGGTTTAATAAGCTGGCTATGAATGATGAAACCGGAATGCTCCTTATGAACCCTGAAACAGGCATGCTGGTTGCACAAAAGCGCACCCCTAGAGAAGAGTTCCCACATTACCTGCGCTATGGCTCATTTCCATACGTGAGCGAACTCGAAAGAGACGACAACATCATCAGGACCTACCTTGACGGCGTATACAATACCATTCTTATCAAAGATATAGTCAAGCGCGAGGGAATTACTGATATATCCGTCCTTGAAAGCGTAGTCAAATTTCTATGTAGCAATATAGGAAGCCCGGTATCAACCAAAAAAATCAGCGATACTATCAACTCTAGTGGGCGCAAAATTTCAGTAAACACTGTTGAGACATATGTAAGAGCGCTTGCTGACAGCTTTATCTTTTACAAAGCAGACCGTTATGACATTAAAGGGAAGCAACACCTAAAAACATTGGGCAAATACTATCTTGTAGATACAGGTCTACGAAACATGTTGCTAACTGGAGCGTCAGCAGATTTAGGGCATCAACTGGAAAATATCGTGTATTTGGAGTTGCTGCGCCGGGGGAACAAAGTGAGTATCGGAAAACTTGCAGAAAAAGAAGTAGATTTTGTTGCAAGCAACGCTGACGGAGTATGCTACTATCAGGTCGCGGCATCTGTATTAGATGAAAGCACTCTTAAGCGGGAACTTGCTCCGCTCCAAAAAATACCTGACCACCATCCCAAATTTTTGCTAACACTTGACGATATCATGCCAAATGCCAATCATGATGGCATTCGACAGATCAATGTATTGAATTGGTTGCTTAACAAGAAGTAGCAATGTTGGTTATATTGTTTTCATACCTTGTGGCTACCGGGCTGTCTTGCAAAAGGAATGCAAGACAGCCCATTTTTATGCATTTGCCGCGAAGCAACAGCATACATAACTTTACATATGGCTATCCTAGAACTATAATTCCCCGGTATATTGCTAAGGAGCGAAAATTTTATGAATGATTCACTCAAAATATTGTTTGTCTCAACAGAAGTTTCCCCATATTCTAAAACTGGCGGCTTGGGCGATGTTGCTGGCTCACTTCCTGCGGCGTTGAGGGGGAAAGGTGTGGATGTGCGTGTTGTATTGCCCAAGTTTGGGAGCATACAGCCAGCGCTTGTGAAGGATGTTGCTGTTGCGGCCAATTTTACTGTGCATTTGTCTTGGCGTGCGCAGGATGCTACTGTTTATACTGCCGGGGGCGAAACGTACTTTATAGGGAACGACCATTATTTTGGCCGCGACAATATATATGGGTACGAAGACGACCACGAGCGGTTTGCTTTTTTTACAAAAGCCGCAATAGAAATGCTGCCGCATATTGGTTTTAAGCCAGATATACTGCATTTTAATGACTGGCATACGGGCCTTGGGCCAACTTATTTACGGGACTTGTACCGTGGGTTTACTTTTTATAGTGACATGAGAAGCCTGTTTACTATCCACAACTTGAACTATCAGGGCAACTTTGATAGGCAGGTGCTGTGGGATATTGGGCTCAACGACGGCTATTTTACCTGCGGTGACTTAGAGTTTTATGGCAAAATCAGCTTCATGAAGGCTGGCATACACCATGCCCACGCGGTAAGCACTGTAAGCCGCACGTATGCACATGAGATAACTACCCCGGCCTATGGCTATGGTATGGACGGGCTGCTGCAAAAGCGCAATAGCGAAGGGCGGCTTTTTGGGATTGTAAATGGCATAGACACCACCGCAAACAACCCGGAAACGGACCCGCGGCTATATGTCAATTTTAATAAGGATACATTGGAAGGTAAGCGCGAAAGCAAGCGCCGCTTACAAGAGGCGCTGGGCTTGCCGCAAGCCAATGTGCCCATGTTTGCGATGATTACACGCTTGGCGGAGCAAAAGGGCCTGGATATAATTTCTGTGATAATGGATGAATTAATGTCTTTGGATGTGCAGCTTGTTGTGCTGGGCACCGGCGAAGGCCGGTATGAGAGCCTTTTTAGGGGCTATGCGCATCATTTCCCTCATAAGGTAAGCGCTAATATAACCTTTGACAGTACATTGGCACAGCGGATATATGCCGGGGCGGATTTTTTTCTTATGCCGTCTGTGTATGAGCCTTGCGGGCTTGGACAGCTTTTTGCTTTGCGCCATGGCACTATCCCTATAGTGCGCAAAACCGGTGGGCTTGCGGATACAGTGCAGCACTATAACCGTGCAACCGGACAGGGTAACGGGTTTGTGTTTGAGGATTATGTAGCCAGCGGCCTGATGTGGGCTGTGCACCAGGCACTGGACGTGTATGGGACTCCCGGTTGGGAGCCGCTTGTAAGGGCTGCAATGAGTGGCGAGTTTTCTTGGGACTATTATGCTGGTGAGTATGTTGCGCTTTATGAGAAGGTTATGGATATAGATTAGGGCCTTGCACCATATTAGGGGGGCGGGGCGGCGGTGCCGCAACTGTCAAAAGTCATGGCAGTGCTTGTACAGTATCCGCAAAAGTCGCAATTTGCGTACTCTTTTTTTGCTTTGTTTAAGTAACAGCCAAACTGCGGCTTAATGTCTTTGGATAGCCGTAGGATTATATCGCCGTCTTTTACATAGTATTCTATTGTGTCTTCATTGTCCCAGCCCAGCTCTTGCCTTAGTTTAAGCGGTATTTTCAACCTGCCGAAGATGTCTAGGGTTCTTATGGCTTTTAGCTTCATGTGGCTTTACCTCGTTTTTATACCCATCCCCAATTTGACTTGGAGTGGCAAAATTATCAGAAAGAGCAGCGATTTTGGGCAAAATAAAACGCGTAGGTCTTGATGAGCTTTCGCACATCATCGCCTACGCGCTGTTAGTTTCAGCACTTACACATTAACATACTGCTGTTTTCCGCTTCAAACAACGCGTAATACAAACACAACCTTGTCACAAGGTAGTCCCTTGCCTTGTGAGGGGTGGTGAAATATTGTATACTCTTGTCTGCTACGGGAGCAGGTCTGTCCTGTGCTTTTGGCGATGTGTTGGCATCCCATTAGCGCTGTGCAAGTGTTGTCCGACACTTCCACGGCTCCGTAGTTCAACTTAATATTTATTGCTTGGGCCAGGTGGATTATATCGCTGGCCCTTTCTGATTGTGCTAAAGGTAACATTGTTTTCGTATTTTTGCAAATGTGACAATTATACAGCCTTCTCCAGTTCATCTACCCGTGCTTTTAGCGCGTTTATTTCGCTTCGCAGGGAGGCTTCTTGCCTTGTGTTGCGGGCTGGTTCGCCTACAAATGTAGTGTAGTTGGGTACGTCTGATATTACCAGGGCGCCGGCGCCTATTTTTGCGCCTGTGCCTATTTTTATGTTGCCAAGGATGGTGGCACCTGCACCTATGCTTGCGCCGTCATGTATGGTTGGGTGGCGCTTGCCGTCTTGTTTGCCTGTACCGCCTAGTGTCACACCGTGAAAAATTAGCACATTGTCGCCTATGATGCAGGTTTCGCCAATTACTACGCCTGCGCCATGGTCTATAAACAGGCCGTGGCCTATGGTCGCGCCTGGGTGGATTTCTATGCCAGTAAGCTTCCTGGCCCACTGGGATATTAGCCTTGCTAGGAAGAAACGGTGCTTGCGGTAGTGCTTGTTCGCGCACCTGTGAAGTAGTACGGCCCATAGGCCTGGGTATAGCCATGCCTCGCGGTTGCTTCTAATTGCCGGGTCGTTGTGCCTTATTGCTTGTATTATTTTTTTTGCTGTCATGGTGTTTTTTCACGTCCTGTCTTTATGTGAATAGCTCTGTCGAGAGGTATCGTTCGCCTGTGTCTGGTAGGATTATTATTATATTTTTGTTGTTAAACTCCGGCCTGTGGGCTAGTTTTACACTGGCCCATGCCGCTGCACCAGAGGATATGCCCACCAGTAGGCCTTCTGTCTTGGCTAGTTGGCGGGCTGCGGATATTGCATCGCTGATTTGTATGGTCATAATTTCGTTGTATATGGCGGTGTCTAGCACATCTGGTATAAACCCGGCACCTATACCCTGTATCTGATGCGGACCCGGCTTGCCGCCAGAGAGTACCGGGGATGCGGCTGGCTCTACCGCTACTATGTGCAGGTTTGGATTTTTTTGTTTTAAAAAGCCCCCTGCGCCGGTTATTGTGCCGCCGGTACCTACCCCTGCTACAAAGGCGTCTATATTGCCTTGTGTGTCTGCCCATATTTCTGGGCCGGTGGTTGTAGCGTGTATGGCAGGGTTGGCTGGGTTGGCAAACTGGGAGGTTAGTACTGCGTTTGGGGTTGTGGCGGCAATCTCTACTGCTTTGGCTACTGCACCTGGCATACCTTTTTCTTTTTGTGTTAGCACCAGCTTTGCGCCGTAGGCGGTTAACAAGTTTTGGCGCTCCTTACTCATGTTTTCTGGCATGGTTAGTATGAGGCGGTACCCGCTGGCCGCGGCTATTGCCGCCAGGCCTATCCCTGTGTTGCCGCTTGTGGCTTCTATTATTACGGATTGCGGGGTTAGAATGCCGCGGGCTTCTGCATCCCGTATTACAGCCAGCGCCAGGCGGTCTTTTACACTCCCGGCTGGGTTGGCGCGTTCTAGCTTGGCTATGATGTTTGCTTTTAGGTTGTGGTGGTGGGTAAAGCGTGTTAGTGATAATAGCGGTGTGTTGCCTATAAGGTCGGTTATGTTTTTATATATCATGCGGATGTCCTCCTTTTATATTGTATACATTAAAGCAGTTAGAGGTGCCTTAGGCACCTCGTTAAAATAGCTTACATAAAAGCAGTTAGAGGTGCCTTAGGCACCTCGTTAAAATAGCTTACATAAAAGCAGTTAAAGGTGCCATAAGGCACCTCGTTAAATTAGCTGCAATTATTTGTAAAATCATCACTTCTCGGCTATAATTTATACAACATATATTTTAGCCGAAAGGTAATATCCCCATGACTTATATAAAACGAGGTATGGAAAGTGTCGTTTCGCGGTTAAACAACCAATATCCCGCAATATTAATAACCGGGCCCCGCCAGGTCGGCAAAACAACGATGTTGCAAAAGCTAATGAAAGACGAAAATCGAAATAGGACATATGTCACGCTAGACTCACTCGAAGACCGGAGCTTAGCAAAAAATGACCCAGCAATGTTTTTTCAAATTTACAAGCCGCCAATTTTGATAGACGAGGTACAATACGCGCCAGAATTATTCACTTATATTAAAATCCATATCGACAAGCATAACAAAGCCGGTGACTTTTGGATGACAGGCTCACAAATTTTTAAGCTAATGCACGGTGTACAAGAGTCTTTGGCGGGGCGCATAGCTTTATTGCACATGTCGCCACTTTCGCAAAAAGAAATTATTGGTGTGGAATCTATACCCTTTACACTTGATATTGGCGTGCTAACTGGGCAACAAAAAATCATTGGCCAATACCAATCAGGCACGGCAGTGGCACCGCAAATATATGAACGCATATGGAAAGGCGGAATGCCCGCACTCGTAAGCGGGCGATATACAGATAGAAGCGTGTTTTATTCTGGCTATCTTGAAACATATTTGAATAGAGATGTACGCGATATCTCTGCAACTATAGATTCGCTTAAATTTATGAATTTCATAACAGCCACCGCCGCACGTACTGGTGGACTTTTAAATATAAAAAACATAGCAGACGATGCAGACATAAACCAACTTACAGCAAAGAGCTGGCTCAATATTCTTGAGACGCTTGGGATCATTTTTTACCTGCATCCATACTCAAACAATGTATTAAAGCGTACTGTAAAAGCCCCAAAACTATATTTTTACGACACAGGGCTAGTGTGTTACCTTACAAAATGGAGCAGCCCCGAAACTGCAATGAGTGGTGCTATGAATGGCGCATTACTTGAAAACTATGTAATTTCTGAAATATTTAAAAGTTACCACAATAACGCCCTCGAGCCTTTTATGTATTATTACCGTGACCGTGACGCTAAAGAAATAGACTTGCTAATAGAGGGCGATGGAATGCTTTACCCCATCGAAATCAAAAAAACTGCTAACCCAGACAAAAAACTTACACGTATTTTTGATGTTATTGATAAATCACCGTTGCAGCGTGGTACTGGAGCAGTTATTTGTATGGCTGAGCGCATTGGGGCATATGACCGGGATAACTTGATTATCCCAACCTGGGTAATATAAAGGCCGACAATACGAACCCACAACCCCTACACCAACCCACCATCCAGCGGAACAACCTGCCCGGTAAGATACTCCGCACTAGCCATATAAACAGCCAAAGCTCCTGCCTCGCCGGGGTAACCAAAGCGCCCAAGCGGGATATCCTCCGCGAAGGCGTTTTTTTCTTCTTGTGAAAGCTGCGCGTTCATGCGGGTATCGAAGGCCCCGCACGCTATGGCGTTGACCCTTATGCCCGAAGGGCCAAGCTCTTTGGCCAGCGCCTTGGTAAACCCAATCACGGCTGCCTTGGCTGTAGAGTACACAACCTCGCAAGAGGCACCTGTTATCCCCCATACAGACGTAATATTTATTATGCAGCCGCTTTTGGCGCGCACCATATCAGGTACAGCCAAGTGTGAGACATTAAGCGTTGCATGCAGGTTGTTGGCCAATACCCCCTGTATGTCACAAAGTTGCATATCAGTAAAAAGCCCATAATGCGCCGTACCGGCATTGTTGACCAATACCCCAACCGGGCCATGGGCTGCCTTGATATTGCGGTACAACTCGCGTGCTTTTTCATAATCGGCTAAGTCTGCAACAAAGCCGTGGGCATTGCCGCCGGCTAGTTTTAGTTCATCTACAGCCTTTGCAAGCGTGGCGGTGTCTTCGCGTGCGTTAATAATCACAGTGTCACCGCAAGCGGCGAAGCATTTTGCTATGCCATAGCCAATGCCGCGGCTGCCGCCTGTCACAAGCACTACTCTACTCATGATAGCGCTCCTTCTTGGTGGGTTTTACTGCGCTTGTGCGCCAGCCATATCAACACAGCGCCGCCGCCGCGCATCACACCTACGATAAGCATCGTGTACGTATCACCAACAAAGCTCAACAGTGCATTGGCAAAAAACGGTGCCAAAAACAAGCTGATACTCGTGGCCATATTAAAAAACGCGACATACATCATACGGTTTTCGTCCGGTGAGGCTTCTAACACGCCGTTTAAGATAGCGACAGTTATGCCAATGGTAGAAAAGCCGGTAAAAATGCTAAAAAGCGCCATAAGCTGTACATTAGTAATAAGCGGAAGGAAGATAAGATTAGCCGAAAGCAAAGACGCAGCAATAACAAACACAGCATTGTTGCCACGGCTCCTAAGCCAGCGCTGCCACAACCCACCAGAGGCAAATGCCGCAGCACAAGATGCCAGAGTAAATACCGCAAGCCACATTTCTGTTGCCCTGATGGTCATAACCTGGTGGATAGCAAAAATAGGCCCGCCAGCTTGCCACGTAAACGTAAAAATAATAGCAGGGATAAAAAACGCCAAGAAGCGGCGGTCTTTGATTATAATTGGGATAAGTGCCATATCAGAAGAACGGGCGGGGGCAGCAGGCACAGAAACCTTTAGCCGGTTAAACATCCTAACCTCCAGCACCCCAACAATAAACGCCGCTACAAAAAATATCTGGTACAACAAGATGCGCTGCTCGTCTGTACTAGGCAGGTACGTGATTATAAGGCCGGTTATGATAGTTACAACCGGGATAATGGCCTGGCCAAACTTTGTACGAAGTGCTATTGCCTGGCCCCGTGTTGTCCCCTCAAATACCGTGCCAAGAAAGCTTTGCATAGAAGTTTGCGAAAGCGCTTCCGGGCAGTTCATGATTGCCACAAGCACCACAAACAATACCGGCCTTACCACAGGCGGGAGCATTGGCACGAAAGCTATACCCAGCAGTATAGCACGGCTTATTAGGATAAACGCCGCCGTGGCCCGCTGCCTATTTGTAAACCGCCTAAACAGCATAGCCCCAGGCAGCAGCACAATGGCCGCAACCAAGCCGGGCAATGCGTTAAGCAAAGTTATTTCAAACTCCCCGCCGCCAAGGCGCACAAGAAACTTTGCCGAGAAAGGCCGCCACAGGTTGTTAACCGTATCCAGCAATAACCCATACAAGATAAATATCCACACATTGGTACCGCGCATACGGCCTATATCCCGGCCAATAGAAGCAACCCCGCCTTTTATATAGGCGGGGATATCTTTTGGGTTTATTTTTTTTAACCGCATGGGCCTCATGCATTCACCCTTCTGGTAAAAATCTTGTGTGGCTGGTACTGGCAACGGGTAAAAGGTTTATCATTAGTATCAAAACCAGAAAATCGCCTTTACCAATAGTATCAAAACCGGATAGGGCTTGCTATACCTTCATCACCCACAACCCAATGTTTTCGCCATTAATGTCCCACTGCTTGGCATACGCACCCGTGGGTGGGGCAGAGTGTTTAAGCGAGTCTGCCAAGATTTCACCGGCTATGGTTTCATAGTTATTGCTAATTACATCACCCAAGCCTGGGGTATTATTGTTATAGCCAGCATGTATCCGGTCCACGACCTCATAACCGGCATCTTTGCGCATGTTTTGCAGCTTGCTTATAAGCTCACGCACATTGCCTTCTTCTATCAACTCTGGGGTTAGGCGGGTATCCAGTACTACGGTAACGCCGCGGTCTGTAGACACGGCAAAACCTTCTTTTTGTATGGATTCTGGCAGCACGTCTTCCAGACTAAGCTCAATGTCTACATCGTCTATGGTTGTACGCCAGCCGCCACTGTTAAGCGCGGCCATTACTGCCGCAGGTTCGGCATTCAACGCCTCTGTTATCTTAGGCACAAGCTTGCCATAGCGCGGCCCAAGCGTGCGCAATTGCGGCTTAAAGCGGTACTCTACATATTCTTCCGTATTTTCTATAAAGCTAATCGCCTTAACGTTTAGCTCTTCACGCACAACGTCAAGCAATGACGCATCAGGCTTGGCACTTCCAGCCTTCAAACTCACCAACATCTCTGGCAGGGGCTGGCGGTTCTTTATAGCGGCGGCATTACGTGCCGCGCGGCCTATCGCCGTGATATCCATTATTGCAGACATATCCGCCTCAAGTGCAGGGTCTATAAATCTCTCATCGGCAACAGGGTAGTCACACAGGTGCACACTCTCCGGCGCGGCGGCATCAAGCCCGCGCACTAGATTCTGATAAATCTGCTCTGTTATAAACGGCACAAATGGCGCTGCCAGTTTTGCTACAGTCACCAGCGCGTGGTGCAACACTCTATATGCATTTATCTTGTCTTGCCCCATGCCATCTGCCCAAAAACGCTCGCGGCTACGGCGCAGATACCAGTTGCTTAGCTCATCCACAAAGGCATCCAGCGCACGGGCAGGCTCGGTTACTTCAAAGCGGTCAAGGGCGGTATCCACCTTCTTCACTAACGTGTTAAGCCGTGAAAGCAACCAGCTATCCAGCACAGATAAATCCTTGGATTGATGCACATTTGGGTCAAACCCATCTATCCCGGCATAAAGCACATAAAACGCATAGGTATTCCACAGCGTGCCCATAAACCTGCGCGAGCCTTCTGCTACGGCATCGTCATGATAGCGGGTGTTTTGCCATGGTGCGGCTCCGGCGTAAAACAGCCAACGCACGGCATCTGCGCCGTGTTTATCTAGTGCGTGCATGGGGTCTACAACATCGCCTTTGCTTTTACTCATCTTTTGGCCGTCTTTGTTTTGCACCAGGCCGGTCACGATTACATTCTTGTATGGCGACTTGCCAAAAAGCATAGTTGAAATAGACATAAGCGAGTAAAACCAGCCACGAGTCTGGTCCAGCCCTTCAGATATGATATCTGCAGGGAACTGTTTTGCAAATATATCTTGATTCTCGTACGGGTAGTGCCACTGGGCAAAGGGCATAGAGCCGGAGTCGAACCAGCAGTCTATGACTTCTGGTGTACGTACCATTTCGCCGCCACACTGTGGGCAGTTTAGACGTATGTCGTCTATATATGGTTTATGCAGCTCTATATCATCTGCCATTGAGGCTGCTGTATTATCCTTGCTAGAGTGCGATGTTGCCCCCATATTTTTAAGCTCCGCTATGCCAGAAACACAGTGTAGGTACCCGCAAGCGTCATTTGGGTCTTCGCTATGTTTACCTGCTGTACATTCCCATATTGGCAGCGGTGTGCCCCAATATCTTTCGCGGCTGATACTCCAGTCATGGATATTTTTTAAGAAGTCACCAAAGCGGCCTTCTTTCATATGCTCTGGCAGCCAGTTTACATTGCTGTTGCTGGCAAGCAGCTCGTCTTTGAGTTTGCTAACTTGTATAAACCATGCGTCCCTGGCGTAATAAAGCAGCGGCGTATCGCAGCGCCAGCAATATGGGTAGTTGTGGGTATATGCTTCCTTTTTATGAAGCAAGCCGCGTGTGGCAAGCTCTTTTATTATCAGCGGGTCTGCGTCTTTGACAAACTTCCCTGCCCACAAGTTTACAGAGTCTACAAAGCAGCCTTGCGCATCCACCAGTTGCAGTAGCGGTAGGCCATATGCTTTAGATATCCTTGCGTCGTCGTCACCAAAGGCCGGGGCTATGTGCACAATACCTGTGCCGTCTTTAAGGGTTACATATCCGTCACATACTACAGTGCAGTATTTGGAGTTAGCATCATTTGCATCTTCTGGGCGTTCGAAGTCAAACAGCGGTTCATACTTAAGGCCTTCTAGCTTAGCGCCGGTAAAGGTCTCTAATATCTCGTATGAGTCTTCTAGCACTTTTTCTACAAGGGCCTTGGCCAAGATGTATACGTGCCCGTCTTTGGCTGCACGTACGTATTCCTCTTTTGCATTAACGCATAGCCCAACGTTTGAGGGCAGCGTCCAGGGGGTAGTTGTCCACGCCAGCAGATATTCGTCTTTTTTGCCAGCGACATTAAAACGTACATAGGCAGACGGCTCTGTCACTTCTTTGTAGCCCTGGGCTACCTCGTGGCTAGAAAGTGGCGTACCACAGCGGGGGCAGTACGGTACTACCCGGTAGCTCTTGTATATAAGCCCCTTCTCCCATATCTTAGAAAGCGCCCACCATACAGACTCTATATAGCTGTTGTGGTATGTGACATATGGCTTCTCCATATCGGCCCAAAAGCCTACACGCTCACTCATTTCCTTCCACATTGTTTCGTAGGTCCATACGCTTTCTTTGCATTTTTGTATAAATGGCTCTACGCCGTATTTTTCTATGTCTGGTTTGCCGCTTATACCCAGTGCCTTTTCCACTTCCAGCTCAACCGGGAGGCCATGGGTATCCCAGCCGGCCTTTCTTAGTACATGGCAGCCTTTCATGGTCTTGTACCTGGGGAAAAGGTCCTTGATTGCACGGGCTATGATGTGCCCCATATGCGGGCGGCCGTTGGCTGTAGGGGGGCCGTCATAAAATACAAACATTGGCGAGCCTTCGCGCATTGCCATGCTTTTGTGGAAGATATTATGTTTACTCCACAACTCAAGAACTGCCTGTTCCCGCTGTGCGAAGTTTAGGCCGGTTTGTACTTTTGTGTACAGGGTTTGAGTTTGTGGTTGGGATTGGGATTGGTTATTTGACATTTGCATTTATTCCTTTCTGTGGCTTACTAAGGGCTTAAGTATAGTCTTGCCCGCTGGGGTTGTAAAGCAATCTTCGACATATGACACATGCAAAAATCATATAAGCCTGATATTATAGTGCGGTATATTTTCATACCATCCAATTTGTATAGCCAATTAATTCGAAATCAGTCCAGCCTGTCGCCAAAAAAGCGTTGAAGCGTCCGCTATTTTTGGCTCGGGCTGAACTGTTTCTCATTTAATTGGCTATACCGCCGACGAAGGAGGCATGAACTAAAACATGGACAAAATCCTAGTCGTAGAAGACGACATATTTATAAACGAGTTGCTGTGCGAGCTGTTAGTATTAAACGGGTATACGCCCACGCCCGCATTCTCAGGCACAGAGGCACTTCTATGCTTGCAAAGTGGCAGCTACGCCTTAGTTATTTTGGACCTTATGCTTCCCGGCAAGACAGGTGACGAAGTACTGCATGAGACTCGCAAGAGTTCTAATATCCCCGTTATAGCCCTTACCGCTGTAGCAGACAAAGAAAGTGCTGTAAGGCTACTACACAGCGGTGCTGATGACTATATTGTCAAACCATTCGACAATGACGAGTTGCTTGCGCGTATCGCCGTACAACTGCGGCGCGAAAATAGCGCACCAACAGATGCTTCACTCCCCACAGCCAGTGCAGATAGCAAAAGACAGCTAAGGTTCAAGGATATAATACTGGACTTAGATGGCTACGACGCTCACATAAACGGCACAAATGCAAAACTATCTAAGCGTGAGTTTGAGATATTACATCTTATGATGTCTCATCCACAGAAGGTATTTACAAAAAACAACCTATACGAAAGCGTATGGGGCGAGGAGTTTATGGGCGACGACAATACCATCAATGTGCATATAAGCAAACTGCGTGCCAAGCTTAGTGCACTCAACCCCAGCAGCGAGTATATACTTACTGTTTGGGGGATTGGGTTTAAAATGGCGGTATGCACTTAACTCGCACAACAAGAAAAGGGGACATTATGTACTTCGACAAAAACCAGTCCAGTTTCACATCTGATTTTAGAAGGGACGTATGGTGGTGGGCAGTGGGCCTTGTGCCCCCAGCAGACTCATTAACAGACGATGTAAAAGCAAAGTGCAGCCCAGCAGTACTAGAAGGGTGCCACCAGTGGTATGCATATTTTAATGCACTGTGCGAAGATATGTACAACAACCAAGACGCATACCTACCAGCGTCACCCCGCCAATACCGGGATATACTAGAGCGCATTGCCGCCGGTGGTGAAGTAGTAGGCGACAGTATAGTGTGGCCACTATCCCAGTGGGAGGCCTATCGCACCAAAATAGATAAAAGCAAAGCATACACAACAGCAGGGGTTAATCTCAACCAGTGCCTAAGTGCTCTAGCACGCACAGGGCTTACACATGAGTACACTGGTGAAAGCGTGGTTTTTAGCCATGTGCACCCCCGTATCTTCCATGCCATGCACGTGATGCAACAATCCCCAGGTGTGCGCAACACGCCAGTACGCCACCACTTTGCGCATTGCGAGTTTCGCCAACTGTTTAAAGAATACGCCGCCAACTACGACGAGTTATTGCGGCGTGCAAGCGATGAAAGCCTGCATATAGCCCATGCAATCCATGATTATTGCAAGCCCTTAAAAATCCAACGCTATATACACTTTGGCATAGTAAAATACAAATACAAAAATACAAGAATCCTAGATTTTAACCTATATGGCAACGAACACCCTACCCTGCGCATAAATATGGGTACCTGCGCAAACACAGACTCGGACCTACACACAGATGCGTATTACAAATTGCTGCTAGGCCAAAGCAAAGCTGTACAAGACACCTTTATTAACAATCTAGTCCGATGCGACTCACCAGACCATAAACAATACCCAATTACAATAGGCGGGCGCAAGGAGATGCTTTGCCCTTGCAACAAGATTAGGATAAACCCCTTCCGCCAAGACTTGGATATGATTATAGCGTGCATTTCCGCCAGGAAAGCGTCTGTTGATATGGCTAATTAACATGGCAAATTTATTTATTGGACTTGTTTTATACAAATAAAAACAGTCCCACCTGTCACCAATACGGCTTGGGTGGGACTGTTTTATTTGTTGTAAATTTATTGATATAGCCCTTATTCAATCTCAGTTATATCTACAATCTCTGGCTCGTCATCTTTTTTCTTAAACAACGAGCTTAGGTTAAACTTAGACAAAATCCCAGGGATCATATCCAGCACTTTATTTACGCTTTCTTGGTTTTTGATATTTACTAGCTGTACTGTGCCGCCGCTTATTACTACCACGGCAGATGGGGTCATTTTCGCGCCAAAAGCACCGCCGCCGCCATCACGGCCGCCTTTTTTGCCTGCGTCTTCCTCTGTATTGGCTACCATTGCTGTACCCATACCAAACGAGACATCTACAAGCGGTATCAGTATCACATCGCCAATGTGCGTAGGCTCGCCAACTACTGTCTTGGTGGAGACAAACTCCTCTAACTTCGAAAACAGCTCGTGCAGGTTTTCTTTTACTTTGCTCATACTAATCGTCCTCTCTATTGTTTATATATAATGTATTATATTATTTTGCGTAAAGCCACACGTATTGGCTTGTGCAGGTACAGCCATAAAAATGGCCACCACAGGCGCCACAAGCGGGTACGGCCTTCTGTTTCTATATTTAACTCTAGAGCGCTTTCTAGATAATTACCCAGCAACTGTACTTTATGCCTAAGCCCTAGTGTACCAACTACGGCCTCATAGGTACCCATTACTATGCCGGTGGTGCTTGGGTCTTCGAAGCCTATCACACCAGTAATGTCTATGTGCTTTGGCTTTAAGGCTTTTACAAATTTTTGCAAGCACTTTATACACAGGCTCATGATAATTTTGCGGTCTGGGTATGTCAATACTGCTTTTACTTGTTTCAGGGGCCCTAGACGGTCCTTTTTTATATCTTTATTGTTTTCTTTGTTTGCATCTGTGTCTATTTTTTTATTTACTTGTTCAGCAGCTGGTGTGGGTTGTGGGGTGGACTCTATTTTTTGGGCGTGGGTGGCGTGGGTGGCGCTGGTGGCGGCTTTTGTCTTGCGCTTCTTCTTCTGGGGTTTGTCATCCCCTATTTGCATCCAAGCAATGCGCGTTAGCGTCTCCTGCTTCCCGTCGCGGTATGCATATACAAAGTGCACTAACCGCATAAGATATGTGACTTCTACATAGGCGGTTTTTTCGCTGGCTATGCTTGCATGTATGCGGTATCGTATTTGCCCAAGGCTTAATATGGTAAACAGCACAATAGCAATTGACAGTATCCCGCCAGCTAAAAGATACGGGGCAATAAGCACCCACCATACCCATAGCATCCATGGATACGGCATAAAAATGCCACTTATGCGCCACGCAAGCAAAACAACAAGTAGTAGCGCCGCGGATATTAATATTATGCGGATCTTCATAGTTTACCTGCCAAACCCAGGCATATAAGCCTCACGTCTAAGATAAATAGTTGAAAGCGCAATAATAGCCACAGGTATCCCTGCAAGCAATGAGCCAATAAAAATAGAAATATTAATAAAAAATTGCAAAGGTACCATCATAACCAGCCGGTCGCGGGGCGGGAACAAAATCCATAAATCGTTATCAAAAAATATCAGATGGAACATCTCAAATGCCCGGTCAAAGTCAATAGCAATTACAATTGTGACAATTAATGCAACTAACAAAAACACGGCCATAACCTCCCTGCTGCAACGTGCAAGCAAGTGTCTAACCGGGGATTTAGTGATGGCCAACAGCCCAATTAGGCCCAACAGCGCCCAAAAAGCCACATTTCTTACTATATACAGGCGGTCATACAACACCCGTACATCTATCATGTGGGCCTTGTCTCGCTCGCTAAAGAATTCTTGCTCTACGCCGTTTACTGTAGCGCGGATGCCGTCCAAGTCATCCCGCCTTGCGCGCATGTAATCCAGAAGCTCTACTGTCACGTATAGCAGCTCTTCTTCGCTCATGCCTATATATTCTGCAATCCCTTGACTGGCATATTGTTGCCGGAAAAACGGCATAAAAAACGTAGGGAAGATTATACTCTGGCATACAATAAGCACCAAGAGGCATAGTGCTGTCAGATACCCCATTACATAGCGCATAACAACCTCCTTTGTTTAAGAAGCTGTATTCAACCCCGCCAACGGCGCCTTTTCGGTCAGAGTTGAATACAGCTTCTAATAGGCAACCAGCTTATGCCCGCAGTCACCACAAAACTTTAGCATATGTTCATTCTTAACGCCGCAGTATCCGCAGTAGGCACTTACGTCCAATGGCTTTGTTAGCCTTGTGCCGCATCTGCCGCAAAAGTTATCGTCTTCGCCGGATATTGTGCCGCATTGGTTGCAGGTATTGGTATTGATATTGGTTGGGTGTGTTTGGGGTGATTCGTATTCGTAAGCTTCGGGTTCTGATGTATCGGCTTTGGGAATGTTGTTTATATTAGCTTCTGTTTCATAAACTTGCTGTTCGGGCGCGGGCGTGGCATTGGCCATAGCCATATCCAATGGGAGCTCGTCGTTGGCCTCGCGGATATAATCTGGCAGTGCGTCTTTGTTGTATTTGGGGGTGTACTCTGGTGGTGTTTGTGTGTTTGCATCGCCGGCGTACTCTGGTGGTGTTTGTGTGGCTATGTCACCGGTATATTCTGGCGGAGCTTGGGCGTAGTCATATGCGTCTAGGGCCAATGATGGTGGTGTATCATCATCTGCCGGTGTATGTGTAGCGTCTTCATCTGCTTGCACGGGTGCTGTCATTTTAATACCTGCATCGTCAGCCCATGTGACATACCCCGTCATCCAGTCTTGCACTGTGTCGTCACTAGGCTGGTCATGTGGCGGCTCGTCGATTGTCTCACTTGGCGGTACCGGTAGTTCGTGAGTGGGGTGGTAGTGTAGTTCTGACACTTCATCTTCTTGTGGTGCTACATCTACATGTGGCATTTCATTTGATTGAGGCGCATCTTCTACCTGTGGCACATCATCTAGCTGCGGTGCTTCATCTTCCTGTTGCACTTCATCTAGCTGCGGTGCTTCATATACCTGTGATATTTCATCCGGTTGCGGCACTTCATCTTCCTGCGATACTTCATCTGGCAGTGTAACACCTGTTGCCTCTGGCGCATTACTAACTGGAGACAAGTCGGATTCATCCAATAACATCATAACTGCCGACATAACCGAGTCTGGCCGCACTTCTTCTGGCTCGGCTTCGGCAACAGGTGTAGTATCCGCGTCTGCCTCTGCAAACTCGCCACCATAGTCGTTTTCTACAAAGTCTATAATTTTAGCCTCTAGTACACCTTCGTCACATGGCACGGGATATACAATAACCGGCTCTGGCCGGTTTTCTATGGTTATTGCATCGCCCTCTATGGCACCTGTTTCCAAATACTTGGGTGCACGCGGCAACTTCTTGCGGGGCCGCGGGGTATTTTTTTTGTTTGGGGCCTGGAAAAACAGCCAGTCTAATATACCTCTTTTCATATGAACACCTTCATTGCATCTTTAACATCGTACAGCAATTTTTCTATATCTATGGTTTTGTACTCGCCTTTTTCGTACAGTACCTGCCCGCGGCAGATGGTCATCTCTACATCGCGCCCACTAGTGGAGTATGCGAGGTTTAGTGCTGCGTCGTAGCATGGCATTTGGCGTGGGTTGTTAAAGTCTATCATTAGCATGTCTGCATCATAGCCTTTTTTTAGCATCCCGCTTTCATGGGCACGGCCCTGGGACTTTGCACCGTTTATTGTAGCCATTTCTAGCACACTCATGGCCGGTGCGGCTGTTGGGTCGCTTTCGGCGTATTTTTGCAGTAGCGAGGCCATTTTTATCTCCTCGAAAAGGTCATGCGAGTTATTGGATGCCACACCATCTGTACCAAGTGTGACGTTTACACCACCTTTTAGCATCTTGTCTACTGGGGCAAGGCCGCTTGCAAGTTTTAGGTTTGACAGTGGGTTGTGGGCGATGCACACACCGCTTTCGGCCAGGATTTTAATGTCTTCGTCTGTAACCCATACCCCATGGGCTGCGATACATGGCAAGTCAAACACCCCGTGCTTGTGAAATACCTGGGCCGGGGTCATATTGTATGTGGATATGCAATTATTGTGCTCTGTACTAGTTTCCGAAAGGTGTACGTGCAGGCCCAGGCTATGCTTTGCGGCAAAGTCTGTCACTTGCTTCCAGGCCGGGGCATACGATGTATACACGCCGTGGATAGACGCTTCTACTTTTATGCGCCCGTCGTTTTTGTTGTGATATTTGTCTAGGGCGTTTGCGGTTTGGGAGTATACATTGTCTTTGTAAAAGTCATAGCTGTCCTTGTCAAAGCCTATTATGGCGTTGGACACATTGGCAAGTACACCGGCCTCATGGGCAGCGCCCGCGACTTCATCCATAAAAAAATACATATCCGTGAATGATATCGTGCCAGAAGATATCATCTCAGCTATGGCCAGCATTGTACCTGTATGGGTGAGTTTTGGGGTCAGTTTTTGCTCTGCCGGGAAGATATAGTTAAATAGCCAGTCTTCTAGGGTGCGGTCGTTGGCGTAGCCACGGAAAAGGGTCATTGCTGCGTGCGTGTGACAGTTATATAGCCCTGGCATAAGTACTTTGTTGGTGCCGTCTATCATACGCTTTGCTGCTGGGGGCGGTGTGGTTGTGGCTTCTATATATGTTATCTTGCGGCCTTGTATGCCTATGTCTATGTTGTGTAGTATTGGTGCTTCTGGGTTCATGGTTACGGCTGTGGTGTTTTTGAATAGTATGTCCATGGGGCTCATCCTTTGTATGTGCTGTAATATTTTCGTAACTTATCTTACCAAGCTTAGCCTGATGTGTATAGCCTTAGCAGCTAGGACAACCAATTTATAATTTTACTTACAGCTCTAATTTCTTCTTCCAACCCAGTAACTCGTAAATATCATTGTGCTGTGTTGTATCTGTTATATCAAACATCACAGGAAATGTAGGCAGTTTACCCATTGTGCTGCTATCACATATTTTTTGCTTTGTTTCATCGCTTACATCGGCTTTAAGGATTTCATCGCGGTTTTTTTCCTTAAACCAAACCACAACGCCAAAGTATCCTTCATATACATGAAGCCAATACAGGGTTTTTTCTTTTTTTGTTCCCCTTACTGTTGTCCACCTGTGTTGGCCCCTTGCAAACCATGCCTTGTAGGGAGTATACCATTGCCATTCTTGCTCTATTTCTAGGTTGGGCAAGGCTTCTTGGAATTGTTTATACGCGGCATAGCTGTCGCCCAACTCTTGTTCTAATATATGGTTTGTTGGTGTAATTGCCAGTTCTTTTAGCCGTAATTTTTCGTGGTTGCTCATTGTTAAACCATCTCCTTCGCCGGGCAGGACGGAATTGTTATGTTTTTACTAGCGCAACATGAAGGGTGCATTTATACCGCTTGTGCTCTCCGCTATCGCCCATTATCATAAATTCTTCTGTTTCGAAGCCGCAATTTCTATAAAACATCACTGCGTCATCGTCTGTTTCTGCCATTAGTGTGGTGATATCCAGGCTACTACACGCATACTGTATAAACTGCTTTCCTATCCCTTGTTGCCTATACTGCGGGTCGACAGCAATCCCTCTAACTTTGGGCAATTCGCCTGATTTTTGTACGACAATCATCCCGGCGATATCTTCGTTTGCATAATAGCCAAAGATGCTTGTGGTTTCATTGTTCATATATTCTGCTGCTTTGGATACGAATTTTTTCCATGTTGGCTTATACATACAATGTGAGTAAATATTATATATTTCTTGGGTAAAAAATTTATCTTTGATATCTTTTATCATACCCATTTTAATGTAGTCCTTTCATTGTTCGCATTATCCGCTACTCACCGGTACAACACCAACCAGTAATATGCCACCGCAAACAACAACCCCGGCAAGAGGTTGGCCACCTTTATCTTAGCATCAAGGGTCATATTAACCCCCAATGCCATAATCATAACGCCCCCCACCGCCGAAATCTGCGTTACCATGCTGCTGGTTAGTACGTTTTGCAAATAACCCGCAAAAATTTCTATACTTCCCTGGTACAACAATACCGGCACTGCAGAAAACAACACCCCAAACCCCAAATACGACGCAAAAACCATAGATGCCACACTATCCAAGATGGACTTGGTAACAACTGTACTATAGTCGTTGGCCAAGCCGCTTTCTATAGAGCCTACCACCGCCATCGCCCCCACACAAAAAAGTAGGGATGTTGTGACAAAACCTTCTGCAAATTTTGACTCGGCACCTTTGGGGTTGAGTTTGTTTTGTAAGTATAGCCCCAAATTGTTCATACGCTTGTCTATGTCTATTATCTCGCCTACCAAAACCCCTAGTAGCAGCGACACTACAAGAAGCATCATGTCGCCATCTACCGCGCTAGAAATACCTATTACCAACACACACAGCCCCAGCACACGGGTAATAGCTCCGGATATGTTTTGTGGGATTTTACCTTTAAACAAGAGCCCTATTGCGCCGCCAATGACTATTGCGGCGGCGTTTATTAATGCACCGTTTATTATTTTTGTCACCTTCTATCGCCTTTACCAATAGTATCAAAACACTTACATATGCTTCTTGTAGGCCATAATTTCATCTCGCAGCATGGCTGCCCGCTCAAACTGCAACTCTGCGGCGGCTTGTTTCATTTCTTTTTCCAGTTTCTTTATTGCCGCTACAAGCTCGTCGCGGTCCATGGATTCTGGGTCTTTGGCCAGGGTCTTGGAGGTTTCTTCTGCTTCTTGGGTTAGGCGTATGCGCTCGTGTACTTTTTTTATTATAGAGCGGGGTGTGATGTTGTTTACCTGGTTGTAATGCTCTTGTATGGCCCGGCGGCGGTTGGTTTCGCCTATGGCATACTCCATGGACTCTGTCATCTTGTCTGCATACATGATTACTTTGCCTTCTATATTCCTGGCTGCGCGGCCAATTGTTTGCACTAGGGATGTCTTGGAACGCAAAAACCCCTGTTTGTCCGCATCCAGTATGGCCACCAGGGCACATTCTGGGATGTCTAGGCCTTCGCGCAATAAGTTAATACCTACCAGTACATCGAAAACATCCATGCGCAAATCGCGGATTATTTCAAGCCGCTCTAGTGTATCTATGTCCGAGTGCAAATACCGCACTCTTATACCGGCATCTTTTAGGTAATTGGTCAAATCCTCTGCCATGCGCTTGGTTAGGGTGGTTACCAGTACTTTTTGCTTATTTTCGGCTACACGGTTTATTTCACCTATCAAGTCGTCTACTTGGCCTTTTACAGGGCGCACGTATACTGGCGGGTCAAGTAGGCCTGTGGGGCGGATAATCTGCTCTACTTCAAGCTCCGTATGCTGGCGCTCATAATCTGCAGGTGTGGCAGACACAAACAGCATTTGCGGGATTTTGGCTTCAAATTCGTCAAACTTGAGTGGCCTATTATCTAGGGCCGAGGGTAATCTAAATCCATATTCGACTAACGTCTCCTTGCGGGAGCGGTCACCCAAGTACATACCCCTTACCTGCGGTACAGACACATGAGATTCGTCTGCGATTATTAAAAAGTCATCTGGGAAATAATCCAGCAGTGTATGTGGTGTCGAGCCTGGCTCGCGCCCTGCCAGATGCAGGGAGTAATTTTCTATACCGCTGCAAAAGCCTACTTCTTGCATCATTTCCATGTCATAGCGGGTGCGCTGCAGTAGGCGCTGGGCCTCCAGCAGCCTGTCTTGGGACTTGAGATATGCAAGTTGGTCTTCCAGCTCTGTTTCTATGCGGCGTATGGCTTCGTGCATACGGTCGCGGCCGGCAGCATAGTGGGATGCTGGGAATATAACTATGTGACTACGGGTAGAAAGCACCTCGCCTGTAAGGGCGTGGACTTCGGTAATGCGCTCTATTTCATCGCCAAAAAATTCTACTCTTATTGCTGTATCTGATGAGTTTGATAGGAAAATCTCCAAAACATCGCCACGGGCGCGGAAGGTACCGCGGGTGAAGTTGACATCATTGCGGTTGTACTGGATTTCTACCAGGCGGCGCATGATATCGTCCCGGTCGCGGCTCGTCCCCACCCTAAGCGAAAGCATTAGCTTGCTATACTCCACAGGGTCACCCAGCCCATAAATACAAGAAACAGACGCTATAATAATTACATCTCGCCTCTCGAACAGTGCAGATGTAGCAGAGTGCCGCAAACGGTCTATTTCTTCGTTAACCGCAGAGTCTTTTTCTATAAACGTGTCTGTAGAGGGCACGTACGCTTCCGGATTATAATAGTCATAGTAGCTTACAAAATACTCCACAGCGTTGTTGGGGAAGAACTCCTTAAACTCGCTATAAAGCTGGGCGGCTAGAGTCTTGTTGTGAGCCATTACCAGCGTAGGTTTTTGTAAGGCTTGTACGACATGGGCCATTGTAAATGTCTTGCCGCTTCCCGTTACGCCCAAAAGTGTCTGGAACCGCTTGCCACGTTTAAAGCCATCTGCAAGGGCGGCAATGGCCTGTGGCTGGTCGCCTGTTGGGGCAAAATCGGATATAACTTTAAACTCGCTCATGATTTAATTCATGCCTCCTTCGTCGGCGGAACAAATAGGTTGGTATGAAAATCCGCTTCGCGGATGTTTCACACTTGGCTCCCTCTAATGGTTTTGATTATCCAAAATCTATGATAAAATCCTGACAAAATCTAAGACACGTTCATGTTGACACGCACACATAGAAATATATCACAAAAGAGCCCGAGAGAGGAAGAACACCATGAAAGTACCAGACAAGCATTTTGTTATCGCAAAGGCAAAAAAGTACCTGGCGGAAGACATAGGCCCATCCCGCTACATGGAAAGCCTGCAAATTAGCGGCTGGCAATATGCCGAGTATGACGCAAGCAGTGCCCCACACAGCCTGGCGGACTTTTATGCAATCCCGGAATCCGATTTTAAACCCATAGCCTTCCAAGACCGCTGGGGCGGGCACGACCGTACCGCATGGTTTAAAACCACTGTGGCCTTACCTGCAGGTTTTATTACTCCTGGTACAAAGCTTGGCTTTAGCTTAAACATGATTACAGGCCCCGGTTGGGGCACAAATGTAGAATGCTTGTTACACATAAACGGCAAACCCGTCCAGGGCCTAGATCATAAACATACAGAGGCCTTGCTAGATGAAAGCCTAGCAGAAAGCGGCACCCTGGAAATTGCAATCAAAGCATGGGCTGGGTTATCAAAAGATACAAAAATCCGGATATTCCCCGAAACTAATCTTATTAAAATCCACACCCAAACAGACGAATTTTATTTCACAGCCCTGACCTTAGCCAACTCCATAGAGCTGCTGGGCGAGCATGACCTACGTCGCTTTAAGCTAACCAAGCTACTACAAGAGACATTTATCCATATAAATTTTATTAACCCAAAATCCGAAGCATATTATGAATCTATAAAGACAGCCTTGGCGTCCATATCGCGCGGGCTGGCGTTACTGCGCCGTCCAGAGATTAAGCCCATTGTCCACACTGTAGGGCATTCGCATATAGACATGGCATGGCTGTGGCGGCTTGCTGCTACCCGCGAGAAAGCCTCGCGTACATTTACTACTGTGCTTAACCTGATGAAACAGTTCCCGGAATATTACTTCATGCACTCATCGCCTCAATTGTATAAATTTTTACAAGAAGATTATCCAGAGATTTTTGACTTAGTAAAACAAAAAATCCAAAGCGGCCAGTGGGAAGCCACAGGCGGCATGTGGGTAGAGGCCGATACCAACATCCCAAGCGGCGAGTCTCTGGTGCGGCAGTTCTTGTATGGCAAGCGCTACTTGAAACAGGAGTTGGGAGTAGAAAGCACCGTGTTGTGGCTGCCCGATGTATTCGGCTACTCTGCAGCTTTGCCTCAAATCGCAAAAAAATCTGGTATAGATTATTTCATGACCACCAAAATCAGTTGGAACCAATACAACCATTTCCCTCATGATACATTCAACTGGCGCGGGCTAGATGGTGCAGAAATATTGACCCATTTTATTACTACACCCACTGGCGGCAATTTTTACACTTACAATGGGGAGCTAACCCCACGTGAAATCCCAGGCATATGGGAAACATACAAGCAAAAAGACATAAACGAGCACCTACTGCTTGCCTATGGCTACGGTGATGGCGGTGGTGGCCCCACCCGTGAGATGCTAATGACCCGCCGTGCCATAGAAGATATCCCTGGGATACCATATGTAAAAACAAACAAAGTAGAGCCGTATTTTACAGCTTTGGGGCAATCCCTAGAAGGCAAACAACTAGAAACCTACGATGGGGAGCTATATTTTGAGTTTCACCGGGGTACGTACACGAGCCAGGCGTACAGCAAAAAAGCCAACCGCCAAATGGAGTGTCTCCTTCATAGTGCAGAGCTTTTGGGCATGATGCACGACCTAAAGCTGGGTACAAACACGTATCCAGCGCTACCGTTACATGAAATATGGGAGCGGGTACTACTACTGCAGTTTCATGACATCATACCGGGGACGTCTATACGCCAGGTATACGAAGACAGCCGCAATGATTACGAGCTGCTAATTGCACGCACAAAGGACTTGATAGCATCGTCTACCACTGCCATCAACAATGAAGTAAAGCTAAATCAAGACTCGATAGCGGTGTACAACCACCTATCTTGGCGGCGCGACACAGCAGAAATGTTTATCCCATTCTCAGACCGTATAAACGAAGATACAACCTTCACAGACTCCGAAGGCTATACCCTAGAAAGCCAAAAAACAGAGGGCGGCTTGCATGTCGTATTTACAGAGCTGCCACCCCTAGGCTACAAAACCTTCGCAATAACCAAAGAAACCCTACCAGAGGCAGATGATAGTTTAAAGTTGGAAACAAGCGGTGGCAGCACCACCCTAGACACCAACTTCTACAATGTTGAGTTTGACAGTAATGGTGAAATAACAAGCCTGTACGACAAACTAGCCAAGCGCTATGTAGGCAAAGGCAACCTGAACGTGCTGCAAGCCTACGAAGACAAGCCTATGGCCTTCGATGCCTGGGACATAGATGTCTTTTACAAAGAAAAGCCCTACACATGCTTCGAGTACAGTGGCCTGGAAGTGGTAGAGCACGGGCACTTGCGGGTAATACTGCGCCGCAAAATAACATTTAACAACTCGCAAATAGAACAAGATATAATTTTCTATGCCCGCAACCGGCGCATAGACTTTGCAACAAAAGTCGAATGGAACGAGCGTCAAACACTGTTAAAAGCCGCGTTCCCACTAGATATCCGCGCAACAAGTGCCGCGTACGATATCCAGTTTGGTTTTGTAGAAAGGGCCAACCACAATAACGACGAGCGTGACTTCGCCCAGTTTGAGGTATGCGGCCACAAATGGGCAGACGTGTCCGAAAGCGGCTACGGTGTAGCGTTGTTTAATGACTGTAAATACGGCTATGACTGTAAAGACAGCATACTGCGCCTGACCCTTATCAAGTCCCCCATAAGCCCAGACGAAACCGCAGATGTGGGCATTCACGAGTTTACCTATGCACTATACCCCCACTTGGGCAACCTAGTAGGCTCATATGTACAAACGAGGGCAGAGGAATTTAACAACCCCGTAGAATGCTACGAAATACCAGCAACAGAAAACGGCGGCTATTTCGTTGAATTTTCTATGCTAAAAGTGGATGCGTTAATCCCTCAGCTTATGGATGAAGACCCATCGCTTCATATTGTTGTGGATACCGTAAAAAAATCCGAAGACGGCAAGGACCTTATACTGCGGGTATACGAAAATAATAACCGCGCCCTCAACGACGCGGTTATACTAATGGATAGCTGTGTAAGGTTTACAGAAGTAATAGAAACAAACTTACTGGAAGAACCACTGCCAGAACAAAACGTAAGGGTAGACGGGCAAGGTATTGTCTTTGACATTAAGCCCTTTGAGATTAAGACATTTAGGTTGGTGCTTTAAGTTTTAAACTTTAGTGGATGAAAATACATGCTACCCTCGTATGTCCACCACACGAAGTGAGTACACGCCCCCGCTAGATATATATGCATCTACGGTATCTGTAAAAGGGTTGTACCGGCTAAGCAGCGGCTCGTTGCTTTCGTTGACCAACACCAACATATCGGGGTTAGCGCCACCCATAGGGACTGACAGCATAGCATCCACATCATGGGCCACCACCACATTAACAGAATAAAAATATACAGGGACCGGGGCGTAAAATACGTTCTCCGGCCCTTCTTGTATGGGGCCTAGGGTCCATATATTAGCGACAATTAGAATAACTGCAACCACCGGTACGACCCATATGCGCAGCCTCTTGCCCATGCTTGCGAGCACACCCCATATTATTAGTACAATAGCAAACGCTATAACAGCCCAGTAGTCCACAATAACGCCAAGCACAAAGCCACTACTGTCATCTACACTAGCATAGTGCATAGCGGTATAGTCATAACCACCGGTAGCAAGCGGCGCACCAGGCTCTATGCGCAGGGCACTCCCAGATATGAGCCCGCGGTAAAAGGTTACCGCCGCAAACTGTGCCTGTATCGTAATATTGTCGAAATCCATACCCGATACATCGTCCGGGAAGCTTATATCCAGTACAGCTTGCTCACCCAATACAAAGTTTATATTGGCGTTTAGCGGCCGTAATAAGCTTATACCTTCATCGTCCAATATGCCTTGTGCATTTTCGCTTATATTGCGTGCTATGTCCGCAGATATTTGCAACATATCTGCATAGAACACCCCATTTGTTGGGGCATCTAGTGTCGTGCCTTTGCGGATAGCATCTTCTATAAAGAAGGCTATGAGGTTTAAAGCATCATCGCATTGGCAGCCCGCTTGGACAAAGGCCGCTACTGCATAGGTTATGGCTTCCTGTGCACTTGTCGCATCATCTATACCCACAAGCCCATCCGCTGACAAGGTGAGATTTGGGCACATTGGAATCAGCCAAGGGGCGTATCCGTTATCTACTGCACCAACCTGGGTAGTAGGCACAGCAAGAACCAGTGCTATTATTACTATGGCCAACATTGCTATCACGCGTATTTTTCGTCTTATCATATGTGTCACATCCCAATATCTACTATGCTTTACCATAATACTATCCCATTATAGCGAAATAAATAAGAAACAGTCCACACTTGTCAACAACCCAATCATCTGTTAAAATTAACATTGTGAAAATTTTTGAAGTCGACGGTTCCATCAAGAGCCGGGCTCTTATTATCTAGGAGGTTTACCACTATGGCAAGATGTGAAGTATGCGATAAAGGCATCCAAACGGGGCACCGTATAAGCATAACCCGTAGCCAAGTATCCCGGCGTGCCAACCGTATGTGGCGTTCTAATATCAAAAAAGTGCAAGTTGTAGAAAAAAACGGTGCGGTACGCCGTGCTAAAGTTTGCACCCGTTGCCTAAGGGCTAAAAAAGTAACACGCGCTGTCTAATGCGCGGACAATCCAAGACAAACATTTAAACGCCATGCTTTGGGCCAACCCAGCGCATGGCGTTTTTTGTGTTATGGCATAGTATTTCGAATTAAGTCGCGATAAAACTGGCAATACTACATAAAAACATAGTTTTAATACTAATCTCAATTATAACGTTAATTTGCCCAAACGAAAAATCATTACTACCTGATATTTTCTATTTGGGCAAATTCTTAGAATTTATTTGAGATTTGTATAGGATGGAGATACCAATGGCAGAAAAATTTATTATCCACCCCTGTGGCCCACTAAAAGGTGAAATAGGCATAGGCGGTGCAAAGAACGCTGTATTACCAGTCTTGGCAGGTAGCTTGCTGACTGGCCAACCCTGTGTGATAAGCAATGTCCCCAACCTAAGCGACGTAGAATACATGTGCGAGCTGGTAGAGTCTTTGGGTGGGTTTACAGCCTGGAACCGCAACCAAGGCACAATATCTATAGACACCAGCCGCCTAACCAAGTGCGAAGCCGCATATGAGCTGGTAGGAAAACTACGCGCTTCTTTCTTGATAACCGGCCCACTATTGGCGCGCTTAGGCCGCGCACGCGTGCCGCTGCCAGGTGGTTGTGCAATAGGCTCAAGGCCGGTAGACCTGCATCTAAAAGGCCTGGCAGCAATGGGTGCGGAGATAGAATATGCCCATGGCTATGTAGAAGCCACAGCCCAAAAACTACAAGGGGCCAAAATTTACCTAGACTTCCCAAGCGTAGGCGCAACAGAAAATATAATGATGGCGGCAGCTCTAGCTCAAGGCCAGACCATTATAGAAAACGCCGCCGTCGAGCCAGAGATTGTAGACCTTGCCAACTTCATAAACACAGCCGGCGGCGATGTAAGGGGTGCCGGCACAGATACAATTAAAATAAACGGCGTAAAAGACATGAAAGGCACCCACCACAGTGTCATCCCAGACCGTATAGAGGCCGGTACATTCATGGTAGCGGCAGCACTGACCCGCGGCGACGTAATGCTTACCAACGTAATGGCCGACCATGTAAAGCCCGTAACCGCCAAGCTAAAAGAAGTTAATGTCAACGTCAACGAAACACCCCACGGCATACATGTTAAAGCCGACAACTGCGAGCTTATAGCCGCAGACATAAAAACCCTACCCTATCCCGGCTTCCCTACAGACATGCAAGCCCAATTCATGAGCTTGATGGCCAAAGCCAAAGGTACCAGCGTAGTAACAGAAACAGTTTTCGAAAACCGGTTTATGCAGGTAGGCGAGCTTAAGCGCATGGGTGCAATAATAAAAATAGAAAGCCGAAGCGCAATAATTGAAGGGGTAGACAAGCTAACCGGCACACAGGTATGCGCAAGCGACCTAAGAGCAGGTGCCGCACTAGTACTAGCAGCACTTGTAGCCGAAGACACAACAGAAATAAGCGGTATAACCCATATAGACAGGGGGTATCACCTACTAGACGAAAGGCTCAACGAGTTGGGTGCATGTATAGGGCGCGCCATTGAGGCGTAAACACGGTTTATGTAAGCGTCATGTTGCCACACCCAGCTATTTCCATTTCATACCAGTGCATTTCTCATGTTTAAACCTCACCTCCCTAGGGTAATACTTAACTACGAATAAATCACAGGAGGTGAGCGAATGAAAAATACAACCTCTGGAGAAGATAGCATCTTCAAGAAGAAGGGGTTTTTCATCGCACTGTATTCATGCCTTGGGGCTGTAGCAGTACTGGCGTTGGTTATGACATTAACCAACTTTGGCCAGCCCGGTTTCCAGGCAGAAGATTATGAAGAAGAAGCCGCCTACGTAGGCGCAGACCAAGTACCGCCCTACATGGCGCAAGTAGACGAGGAGGCCTGGTTTAGACCACGACAAACCTCTCCACCAGCTACCCCACAACCAACATCGCCACCAACGAGGTCAACACCAACACCGCAAGTACCCATGCACCCCGGCCTGCCGGACCCAGAGCCTACACAGCCATCACCAGAGCCACCCCCGGTACCGCCCACAGCAGAGGTAGTAGCGCCGCCACCTGCGCCAGTTGTCAACTTCACCCCATTCGAGGAGGGCAGCCGCTTATTGTGGCCAGTATACGGCGACATTGCCATGCGCTTTAGCATGGACGCGCTAATCTATGACCCGACACTTGTACAGTTCCGCACGAACGATGACCTAAGGATTTCGGCGGAAAGTGGTACCCAAGTACAAGCCGGCGCAGGTGGCCGTGTTATGGCAATTGGGCGCAACGTTGTTAGGGGCAACTATGTAAAAATAGACCACGGCAACGGGTGGATAGCCACCTATGGCCAACTGGCAGATACCAAGCTGGTACGGGAAGGCGACGTTGTACAAGCCGGGCAGTTGTTGGGGACTGTAGGCGCACCATCACTGTTTGGCAGTATGCACGGCTATCATGTCAACCTGCGTGTTACTAGGGATGATGTAGCCGTTGACCCGTATGCACTACTGGCATCGCGGGGGAATTAGATTAAGTATACAAAAGAGAACATGTTATAAGCGCCGTGCGAGTAGTTGCTTGCATGGCGCTTTACTATGAAGTACAACATTTTACCCCGCAAAAAAATACACCGTAAAATTCCACAACATATGAAGCAACATCGGCACAAGGATATTCCTTGTCTTTATAAACGAGTAGGCAAAAAGCAGGCTTAAAACAGCAACACTGATACTAGACGTAGCAATGTCATAAATCCCAAAACCCCTGCGTATCCATATCGGGTAATGTATTAGCGCAAACAACACAGCATCTAGTGCAAGTGCATATCGCTGCTTCATTCTCTTTAAAAAAGCATTGAGCAAGAATCCACGAAATACCAATTCTTCTGTGATGCCTACAAACAAAACTATACCTATTAGCCTAGTCGGCTCAAAGTAAGGATTAACTCGCAATTCGCCATGATCAATCCACATTCGAACAAAAAGTGCAATAAAGATTATGGCAGCCGTTGTCACAACAAAATAATCCCTTGACCATTGCAGCTTGTTTGTAAACATTTCCTTTAACCCGATTAGCATATCACGGCTAAAATACCTTATTAGCAAGATGGCGGGCACTGTCCACGCCAACAGTTTAATCCCTTCCCCTATAAGCTCAGACGCAATGGGGTTTAACGAGTCCAAAAAAACAGGCTGTATAACCAACTCTCTTATAATCCATATTACAAAAAATACAACAAGATATATGGTAATGTGTAAAGCGGTTAATCTTCTTTCTTGCGGCATTATGACTTCTCCTCTTGTCTGATTGTGCTTGAGATTAATGTTAGTTACTTGAATGGCTACATGGCTTGGAAGGTGGTGTAAGCACCATTGCCCAACTTTGCAAATGCCTGTCGGGTGTAACTTTATTTGATTCATAAGGTTTTACTATTTCTATGATTTTTTCTATAAGCTCTTTCGCTTCATCACGGGAAACATGTATAGGCGCGATAAAAAAACCGTAGCCGTCACGCATGGGGTTTATGTCACCTTGGGGGAGATTTTTTTCAAATTCGTCTACTATGCCATTTGCAAAGCGTTGAATTTGCGCAATAGATGCCGCAGATGACGGGTCTTTGGCTATTAAATCAAGCTCGGCTTCAAAGTCTATGGCCATACCGTAGACCTTTTCATTTACATTTCTAATCCGGTTTTCTTCAACTATGTGTATAAGCCCGTCATCAACCATTTTTTTTAAATAGCGGTAAAGGGTTGTTTGTGGGAGCTGGCTTACGATTTCTGCCAACTCTTTTGTTGTTGCCCTTTTTTGGTTATTTATTGTTGTTAACAGCTTAAACTTAATTGGATTTGTTAAGTACTCCATCAGCTTTTTGTTCATAGTGCACCTCATGTAAGTTTTTATTTCCATTATGGCAATAATACCACCATGGATATATAAAGTCAAAAGTTTCGTGACAAATAAAAAACCAGCATACCCAGGTACAGGCATGCCGGTTTTTGCTATTTCACTAATTTTATATTTGTGACCTCTAAAGCACCCTACGCGCAGTTACAAAAGTCCGTACATAGTACTCACTGTGGAAGTTGCTAATAATCACGCCACCGCTACGGCTGCTTGCAGAGTGGATGAGCTGGCCATTGCCGATATATATACCAACATGGGAAACCGTCCTGCCACCCATAGTAGCAAAGAACAATAAATCACCAGGCCTAACATCGTCACGAGATACATATACCCCGCTAGAAACCATATCCCTAGAGCGGCGCGGAAGTGTAACGCCAAAGGGACTTAATACATATATAACAAACCCAGAACAGTCAAAAGAATACGGCCCGTTCCCGCCCCAGCGGTATGGCCGGCCAAGGAATGTTAGCGCCCTTTCTACTACCTCGTTTTGGATATCGCTATTTGTTATGCTGCCGCTGCCACTGCGGGCCGCGGGTACATCTACAAAGCTTGGCACAGATATGTGCGGCCTTCCTATATAGGCCAGTGCACCTTCAAACATTACGCCGTACCAATTGCCGTAGTACGATACAACAGTAAGCCTGTCACCTTCA
>WQVY01000011.1 GCA_009785605.1 Defluviitaleaceae bacterium
AACTCTGCGTTTATCCCCGTTGGGAAGCCTACCTGCAGGTAGTGATCTTCTGACTGGTTATCTAGCGTGGTGTTGACTTCTACCCAGCGTGCACCTTTTTTAAGGGATACCAGGTTAACTATTTTGCATGGCTTTAGATGTTTAGAGCGGGATTTTTCATCAAAGGAGCGTGACTCTGGCAGCGCCCAGTTTATTACTACCTTAAATGTTGTTTCAAGCTCGCCCTGGTGTAGTAAAGTTATATCTGCTTTTTCGTTAAGGGTTGTAAATGTCTCGTTAATCTCGGGGACATGATGCTCCCATGGGTTGCCTATTTCGCCACTGTCTTTAAAGAAACCCAGGTTTTTGTATTCGCGCCCGGTTGCCTTTTCTACTGTGTTGAATGTGCCATTGGCATTGAAGGACACATGCAAAAACTCGTTTTCCATTATTTGTGGGGACATTAGCATCGTAACTGGGGTTTTGGCGCGTATGTTGTTAAGTGGCTGCATCTTAAACGCCCTGTAACCCATACCCGGTACATCTGTAGCTTCTAGCATAATATCAAATTGTTGTGTGTGAAGCACATTGGCAACATCGTTGGGGTTTTGGATGATTTGTGCGTTTTTCTTGTCTGTGCCAATGACTTGAAACTTAAGTGCCGTCCCATTTTCGTCTAATATCTGGAATGTATCTGCATTCCATTCGCGTGGAAGTTCTACTCTCACGCTTACAACTTCTGAGCGCTTAAACGGTGCCGGGTTGTACACGACAATAGCAGCGTCGTCACGGCTGAAGGCCCGCAGGTCTATATCACCGGCTACGTCCATAAATGCCCGCTCGAATACGCAAAGTGCCAACTCGCGAGATTGGCGATACCGGTCTACTACATCTTCATACACAATGTCACGCCCACAAGCACCAATGCTGTCGTGGCCGTGATTTTGAAGCAAGTAGTTGTAAGATAAATCTATAAAACCCTGTTGTGACGGCGCACCCAAGAATGATGAAAACACATCCATAGGCTCTGCAAGGTCTATAAGATACTGCTCTGTCATGAAGTTGTCTTGCTTGATATACATACGTGCAGACAATATCCAGCCAAACATACCAGAAACGCTACCTCTTGTGAAAGGCGCACGCATTTCGCCATACAAAACTGGTGAGTCTGGGTTAAGCTCGTCAATGGTGCTTTGTTCAAAATCTTGCAACGTTGAGTGGAATACATCCGCGTTTGGAAGTGCATCGTTTAAGTCTTTAATCATCTGAACTTCGCGCACATCTGGGCAAGATGAGTCATGCCCAGCAGACCAAAAACGGTGGGATGTGGTCCAGTCGTCGTCTTGTTCGCGCAGTGCCTGTTCGCCTCTGGGCTTAATTTCGTCCTTGTTATAACTAAAGAATGGGTGCGCGTATTGATAGTCCAACTTATATAGTTCTTTATCGTTGTTTAAAAGCTTGAACGTACCGTTATTGTCGTTCCATTTCATATTACGGTTATTTTCATTTTCTTGGTTGAAGTAAACCGGGCGCTGCACCACATACCAGATGTTATAACGCGGTCGCTTGCCCAGGCGCGAGGCATATATGCGGGAGCCATCGGGGCTCTCCCAAAAAAACTCGGACTTAGGGGTTACGTATTCGTTTATGCCCCGGTAGAAAGACGCGAACTGTATACCAAAGCCTTTATAAATTTGCGGGAGCTGCGAAATCTGCCCCCACCCAAAGGGCGAATATCCTGTTTTGCTAATACCGCCAAATTCACGCCCCATTTTGTGGCCGAGTTGAAGGTTGCGTATTAACGCTTCACCCCCAACGGTAAACTCGTCAGGTAGGTTATACCACGGGCCTATTGCTATGCGGCCCTCTTGTACGTATTTCATGAACTTTTCTTTCATCTCTGGGCGTACTTCTAAGTAATCTTGTAGCGGCATGGTTTGTGAGTCAAAGTGGAAATGCTTAAACTCTGGATTTTTGTCCAGGATATCAAACAGCATATCAACCATGTACACCAGCATATGCTGGGTGCGCCTAGCAGAAAACCGCCACTCTCTATCCCAATGTGTGTTCGAAATAAAATGGCATTTAATCTTTTTGTTGTCGCTCATTTATTTTCCCTCCTTTATGATTTTTAAGATATCTGCGAAATTTTCCATGTAGTGGCAGCATAGTGGCTTTGTCCCGCTTTCTACAATATTGCCGCCGCTTATCCCCACTGTGGTATACCCTGCCAAACGTACAGAGCATACCCCGGCACCACTATCTTCTATGCCAAGCACGTGATGGCGTTCGCTAAAAGGTATCCCCAGCCCTACAATTGCAGTCTCGGAATATAGCCATGGGTGCGGCTTGGGAGACAGCTCGCCCAATGTACCGCTCGCACCCTTGCGAAGCGGGAAGCCAGCCGTAATAGACGCATCATAAAAATCCTCTGGTGCGCCCATGCCAAAGGTCTTAAACGCAGATATTATTTCTGGCCATGCTTTCTCGTATAAGCCGGATGTTACCAGGCCTATTTTTATCCCCATGCCTTTTAATTCTTGCAAAAACTCTTTTACGCCTTCAGTTGGCGTAAAAGCGCCGTCTTTGCCACGGCCCTCCATGATTTCTTTCATCTCGCGGTGGGTATGTTCGAAATAAAAATTCCTGGCAGCTTCTAGTGACGCGCCTGGGCAATATTTTTCTATGCAGTACTGCAAGTGCTCGGTCACGCTGTGGCCGGACACAAATGGTATATCTGCTTCTTCGAATTGGAATTTAGGGTTTTTTGTGAGGCTTGCAATGCTTAGCTCTATTATCCAAATCCAAAATTCTTCGCTGCGCACGGTTGTACCATCTAGGTCCATGAGTACGGCCTTTACAGGAGTCTCCAACTTTACAGGGTGTAGCGGATAATACGTGGGGAAAGCCACCGCAGATTTTACACAGGCCAAGGCATGACTGCCAAAAGAAATAAACTCTAACTTGCCGTCACCAGTTTCTATAATATCTATGACCCCGTTTTGCCCTGTTACAAAACGCCTGTCATCTGTTTGGCTTAAGCTGCGAAAGCCGCTTTCCGGCCCTATATCTCCCAAGCCGGGTATATTAATCATCATGTAAAACATCCCTTCTCATGTTATATGGAATATTATACGGCTATAGTTTGATATGTCAAATCCGGCTCCTTGTGTACATATATCTCCATACATTGCCAGCGCAACCAAAAACAAAAAAATGCATTATGATATGCATAGGCGAAAAAATAAGACAACACAGGGGTGATTAAAATAAATGACCAACAAATCCTTAATCTTTTTTTGGACCGTGACGAAAATGCTTTGGGCATAACAGTGCAAAAATACGGGCGCATATTATTCAAAGTTGCGCACAACATCCTCAACAATAACCAAGACGCAGAGGAGTGTGTTAACGACACATTAATGCAGGCCTGGAAGGTAATCCCGCCAAAGCAACCGGAGTTCTTGGGTGCGTATTTGGCCAAAATTGTACGCAATTTTTCCCTACAGCGCTGGCGGTCTGGGGGTGCGGCAAAGCGCGGTGGTGGGCAAGGTAACTTGATATTAGATGAGCTGCAAGAGACCATCCCCCACCCAAACTCTGCAGAGCAAGGCTTTGAGTATGCTCAAACATTGCGCTCGATTAATGTATATCTAGACAAAATGGACGCAGATTCCCGGATAGTGTTTGTACGGCGCTATTTTTTTGGAGACAGTGTGCAGGATATATGTACGCGTTTTAATGCCAGCCCTAGCAAGATAAAGTCCATGTTGTTTCGCGCAAGGCAAAGGCTTAAGACCCACTTAGAAAAGGAGGGCATAGTCATATGAGCAAAAACCACACAATGATGGATTTACTAGGCCGTATTAACAACAAATATATAGACGAAGCTACGCAAGCCACCAAGCTTAGCCGTGCGGCTGGGCGGCGTTTTAGCATGAGCAATGTGGCAGTGGTTGTGGTAGGGCTTGCAGCAATTTCTATTGTGACATTAATGGCGTTTTGGTTGAGTAACAATTTTGGCGAATATCATACTCCTGGGCAAAACGGATATGAGAACGGCATGCAAGTACCGTCACCAAGCCCTTACCCAGCAGAAACACCTGTACCAACTGTGACACCTGCCCCCGAAGGCAACATAGCGCGTGCCCATACAGCGGCCCAGGAGCTGCTGATGCAATACCCCACGATATTCCTTAACCTAATGTCAAGGTCCATTGGGCTAGATAATATATGGGACCAGATTAGGAGCCATGTAGACTATACAGGTGCAGATTTTCTATGGTCATGGGGTAGTACCATGGATGAAAGTTATCTCATGGACGGTGCCGGAAATATAATCACAAGTGCACCATTTCTCATAACTGTTGACGGGCCGGCAATTGCTTCACGGTATTTTGTTTTTGATGAAGGGGATGGAATACCGTTTATTATTATAGATTTCCACCCGCATTGGGTAGGGTCAGGCCGATATCACGTGTATAGGTTTGACGGGACAGACTTTGTACCCATAGACTCAACCGCGGCCAACTGGCATACAGGCGGTGGCCCGATGGAGGCGTTATCTGTCCAGCCGTTTATAAGCGATGCCGGCGATTTAATAGTTACCATAGAAATGAGCAGTTGGCAGGGGAGTGTTTTTGTATCCGAGAATGGGCGGCTTAGGCCAGCGGCATTTTACACATTTACAATGGAGCACGAGTGGGCCGACAGCGTAACAATATTTCGCTCTGGCAACACGCCCTATGACTCATGGGAAGAATATGCGCAACTCACGCGAGAAGAATTTGAAGCATATAGACAGACTACTGCATTCTTTAGCATTTTCCCAGATATGCCAGATGGCGATTTTAGAATGCTCGCACCCATGCCGGACTTGCAAGCACAACTTGATGCAGATGTTTACCAGATGCTACGTGAGCAAACGCCCGAGTCCACACTTGTTGCAGCACCGCCACCAACACCCATCCCCAGAACGCAATATAGGGACGTAGAAGACAACCGCAGCTTTGACTATTTTATGGGTAATATAAGGGAAACAGGGATTTCTATCGTTACACAGCCGCAGTACCAGCCGTTTTATTTTGATGGTGTAACTTCAAGCATGTGGTTTAACGGGGAATACTGGGTCGCCTCTATGTATGAGTTCGAAAGCGTTTATGCCCGCGTCATGGCCATGGACCAACATCATTTTTGGAGGGCGCTATACAGCAACGGGCGGTTTGTGATGGAAACAAACCACCCATGGCTGGGAGAGTTTTTTGAAGGGATTCCCTAAGACTTAGGACTCGTAATTGATACAAAAGGGCATTTGGCAATATGGTTATAAACCACTGCCAAATGCCCTTGTTTTATGTGTGATGATTATAATTTTTGAAACTAATTATTGAGATGCAAGCGCATACTGCAATGAAAGCGACGGGATCGCTGTTTGCTTCGCAACTGCATTGGTAGATGTACGCGGGACAAGTTGTACAGGGGTTGTGTGATTTCTGGGTTTATAGTTTTCTTCTAATAAGGTTTTTGCAATAGTCTCGCCTATAACGTCAAAATTTTGGTCAACTGTGGTTATTTGTGCACTGCCTGTTGTTGCCCACTCTATGTTATCAAAGCCAGTAATATTCATGTCCTTTGGTACATGGATGCCTAAGCTCAAACAACACATATGCACATTAAAGGCGACTTCGTCGTTTTCGCACAGGATAGCTGTTACGCCGTCGAGCCTTAATGTATTAACCAAGTGTTGTAGCATGTAATATCCTGTTGGCGAGTCAGACTCCCAGTGCATGAAGCGCGGCTCTAGACCTGCGGCTTCCAGGCAAGTTTTGTAGCCATCGTACCTGCCACTAACGCTGGATATCTGGTCCGGCATGAAGCGCGACAAGTAGCATGTCTTTGTATGCCCGTATGAAATCAAATGCTCTGCAAGCAGGTGCCCACCACGATAGTTGTCGCATATGATATTGCTAAACCCGGGGTGAGATGTTTCTTTGTCCAGTATTATCACAGGCCGCCCGTCTTTGGCAAAGGTGTTTAATGTCTCCACTGGTAGGCTTGCGCTTAGCGGATAGTATACAATCCCATTAATATTTTGGTTGTAAAGGCTTTCTAGCAACTCGATATTTCCTTTTGTGTCGGCTTGGCTTATATGGATAGTTAGCTGATGCCCCATTTTTGTGAATATCTTGCTGGCAGACTCCACCGCACGGAAGACACCGCCCTGGGTTGTACTAAAGGGCGTTACAAGAGCAAATATTTGTGTAGGTGCCGCTTGCAAAACCGGGCGTACCACAAAACTACCGGAGCCACGCTTCCTATACAATAGCCCACGTTCTTCTAGCTTGTTAATTGCATGTTTGGCGGTGATGCGGCTGGTGTTGTACTTTTCGCAAATGCTTTTTTCTGTACATATTGGGTTGTCGTAGTCAAAATTTCCAGAGGTTATTTGTTGCTGGATATCGTCTACAATCACTTGGTAAATTGGAATGCGTTGTTTTACTACCATAAATTAATTAATGCCTCCTCCGTCCCGTCGGCGGAATAAATCGGTTTGTATGATTTGCGTGTCGCAATGTGACGTATGTTTAGCCAACATTATACTATTTCGTATGATATGTCAATCTCGGTCATGTGCCAATTTTGATATGCACGCACTCATGAAAAAGCTGGACATAAAAAGGACTGGTATGGTATGCTGTTTGTCATATCAAACAAGCATAACATTCCAACACATACACACACATATGGAAGGGGACAAGATATTTGTGAAAAAAAATTGCGACACCGCACCCGATATGGCGAGCCCATGGCTAAGGACGTTACATGACCGCCCAGCTGCGGAAGTCTTCACAACAGATGAAACTTTTGCAGAAACAACACCCCTGGGCAACGGCTATATGGGTGCCACATTATACGGTGGCGTAGCCGACGAAATGATACTTATTAATGAGAAAACGCTTTGGTCTGGCGGGCCGGGGGCAGACCCCAATTATACAGGCGGCAACCACCGCAATACGCCAGAATCCACCCAAGCTGCGCTGCAGCGTATAAGGGAGGATTTACAAGCCGCCGTTACAGAGTACTCGCGGGACCTGATACAGTTTGACGGCGACAAAGTAACCAGCAACTACCAAGACTATCTGCAAACACGACCAGATCCTTCTGACCGCGGGCGTATAGTTAAAGATATAGAGGCCAATCTTTTTGGCGGCCGCGACAACTTCGGCTCTTATATGGAGATGGGGCGGATCCACCTGCTGCATACTTCCCAAGATAAATCGTTCTCCAACTATACACGCTCACTCAACTTGGAAACAGGAGTAGCTACAATAGAGTATACAAAAGATGGGGCAAACATATCACGCCAATACTTCATGAGCTACCCGCACAATATTTTTGCCATGCGCGTAACAGCAGACAAGCCAATTACCCAGGTCATAGAGCTGCGTTCGCCCCAGCCCCTGGCAGAGTTTACGGTAAAACAAGGGCATACACTTCAAATGACAGGGCAGCCGGCTGGGCATCTCGCTAGTGGTTTGCATTATATGATGCAGGTAAGGGTTATCCCCGTTAGCGGCAACTTGGCACAGGAAGGCCAGTCTATAACTGTAAATGACTCTACCGAATTTATAGTTATCATGGCCGCAGGTACAAACTATCAACAAAGCAAGGATAACCGTTTCGATTTTTTCATAAACAAAGTAGAAGCCTTCGACAAAGTGCAAACCCGCTTAGAGAAAGCTGTACATGCAGGATACAGTGCCCTGCTAAAAAATCACATAGAGGATTTTACGAGTCTTTTTGGAAGGCTAAACTTGCAATTAGACGACGTACCCCTAACCCCACCAAGCTGTACAACAGAGTCGCTGGTCGAACAATACAAACAAAATGCAAACAGCCGTTATCTGGAGATATTATTTTTCCAATTTGGCCGTTACCTGCTAATCTCCTCATCCCGCCCTGGGAGCCTGCCCGCGCAGTTGCAAGGTGTATGGGCAGCAGGGCTTAACCCACCATGGGAAAGCGATTATCATACAAATATAAATGTACAAATGAACTATTGGCCGGCGGGTCCAACCAACCTGATAGAGACCCAAGTACCGCTATTAGAATATATCCAAGCTCAAGTGCCACGGGGCACAAAAACTGCCTCCCACTACCACGGGCGGCCCGCTAACCGCAACAACGGTACCCACGGCCCGTCTCGGGGGTGGACTATGTATCATGTAAACAATATCTGGGGCCATACCTGCCCAGAGTCATACTTCGAGGCGGCATATGCCCCTGCGGGCGGCGCGTGGTTGGCTACACATATCTGGGAGCATTTCTTGTTTACCAAAGATGAAAATTTGCTGCGCGAATACTACGATATAATTGCTGATGCTGCACTATTTTGGGTAGACAACCTGTGGATAGACGAGCGCGACGGCACATATGTGTCAAACCCCTCTTTTTCACCAGAGCGTGGCCCGTATACTTTGGGCGCAACCCAAGACACGGGCATAATATGGGAAATTTTCGAGGCCGCAATACGCGCCAATGAAGTACTAGGCGGGACAGACCGCCCCAATGACGCACAAGAAATTGAAGAAATAAAAAAGTCCCAAGCCAACCTTTCACCGCCCAAGGTCGCGCGCACAGGCTATTTCCAGGAATGGAAAGACGAAAGCAAAATAGACCGGCTAGGCAACTCCCTTGGTGGCCCAGAGGTAGGCGGCGATACCCATCGTCACGTAAACCACCTATTTATGCTTCATCCCGGCACAAAAATAGTACCAGGGCGCAGTGCCCAAGAGGATAAATGGGCAGATGCCATGCGTGTCACGCTAAATACCAGGGGCGATGGCGGTACAGGATGGAGTCGTGCATGGAAGTTAAACTTCTGGGCGCGGTTAAGAGACGGGCAGCGGGCCTATAATCTTTACCGTATGACGCTAAAAGGCACGACACTGCCAAACCTTTTCGCCTTCCACCCACCATTTCAAATAGACGGCAACTTTGGCTCCACAGCAGGGGTTGCAGAAATGTTGCTGCAAAGCCACGCCGGGACAATAGACTTGCTACCAGCACTACCCCAAGAAACATGGCCAAGCGGCTTGGTTACCGGGATGATGGCCCGTGGCAACACAGAGGTAGATATCCGCTGGCAGCACGGCAAGCTAGAGTACGCAGTGCTTCGCCCAAGCATAAACGGCGTGGTGCAAGTGCGCTATCCTGGGATAAACTCAATAGTTGACAATGATGGCAATAGAGTTGCAGTAGAAATAATAAACAAAGAAATAATAAAATTCGAAGCAATAGCAGGGCGCAGCTACACACTCACAACAAGTTAAGAAGCACCACCCAATCTGCAAACAAGGACTGATTTTATGACACCATGCGCGTTTATTACAGGCGGCAGCCGCAATATAGGCCAAGGTATAGCCATCACACTTGCAAAACACGGGTACGACATTGCAATAACATATGCCGAAGGCAAAGAAGGGGCAGAGTCAACAAAAAAGCAGGTAGAAGCCCACGGGAGGCGTTGCTTCATATATGAAGCACACTTGCAAAACCCCCACGAACCAGAGCAGGTAATTACACAAGCACACAAGGACATGGGCAGGCTAGATGTGCTAGTAGCCAACGCTGGCAGGGAAAGGCGTGGCAGTGTGCTGACTTTTACCGCCGAAGACTACGATTTCTTGTACGCAAACACAATACGCAATTACCTTTTATGTGTAGGCGCGGCGGCAAGGCTGATGGTGCGCGACAAGACTCAAGGAAGCATAATAATGGTTACATCTGTGCGCGCAAATCTAGCCCACCCAGATGATTTCTTATACGGCGGTTTTAAAGCTGCGATGGAGCGGGCCTGCAAGTCAATGGCCCTAGACCTTAGTGAGTTTGGCATTAGGGTAAACTGCCTGGCGCCCGGGGCAATATGGCCACCTGACCGCAACAGGCAAGACACCCCATTTGTAAAAGAAAGCATCCCACTTTCCCGCGTAGGTACAGCCGCAGATTGTGGCGAGGCAGTGGCATATCTAGCTGGGCCCCAAAGTAGTTATGTTACCGGCACAACCCTGCTTGTAGACGGCGGCCTGGCTCTACCCGGGATGCTAGAACGTTACGAAGCCACAGAGTGGAAAACGCAAAAATGGAGCGAAACCCGCTATAACAAAGCAATGGAGATGTTGGAAGGAGATAGACCATGAGCATAAAAATAACTCGCGTGCGCGCAATATGCACAGCCCCACAAGGCACACCACTGGTAGTGGTAAAAGTAGAAACTAACCAACCCGGCTTATACGGCCTAGGATGTGCAACCTACACACAGCGCTTCCTAACTGTGGCCCACGCCATAGACGAATATATGCACCCCCTGCTAGAAGGCAAAGACCCTTCCCGCATAGAAGAAATATGGCAGATGGCTATGGTAAGCCCGTACTGGCGCAATGGCCCAATACTCAACAATGCCATTTCTGGTGTAGACATGGCACTTTGGGATATCAAAGGCAAGTTGGCAAACATGCCGGTATACGAGATGTTCGGCGGCAAAGTAAGGGAAGGCGCAAGGGTTTACCGCCATGCAGATGGCAAGTCGCTAGAAGAAATAGGTGACAGAGTCCAGGCCTTTATAGACGCGGGTATACAAGTAATCCGCTTGCAATATGGCGGGTACGGGGGGAGGGCCACCCTACCGGCAAGGCCAAAAGGTGCATGCGAAGGGGCATACTATGACCCGCTGGGGTACCAAAATAGTGTAGTAAAGCTATTTGCGGCAATGCGTGAGCGTTTTGGTTTTGACATAGAGTTTTGCCATGACGTACACGAGCGCTTAGAGCCAATAGAAGCCATACGCTTAGCCAAAGAGCTTGAGCCGTATCGTTTATTCTTCTTAGAAGACGCACTGGCTCCAGAGCAAGTAGACTGGTTTGACCATATGCGCAACCAGACTCATACCCCGCTTGCAATGGGCGAGCTGTTTACAAACCCAATAGAATGGCGCGACATAATTGCTAGGCGCCAAATAGACTTTATAAGATGCCATATAAGTTCTATTGGCGGCCTTACCCCTGCGCGCAAGTTGGCACTTTTTTGCGAACCATTTTCTGTACGTACGGCATGGCACGGCCCAGGGGATGTTTCCCCAATAGGCCACGCCGCTAATATCCACTTAAACCTGTCTTCGTGGAATTTTGGCATACAAGAATGGTCTGGCATGGGTGAGCGCTCTCAGGAAGTATTTACCGGGTGCCCGCAGCTTGAAGGCGGCTATGTGTATGTAAACGACAAACCTGGTTTGGGCATGGATATAAATGAAGAACTAGCCGCAAAATACCCCTGCGATACAACCCTACCAACCTGGACCAACGCCCGCCGCCCAGACGGTACAATTGCAAGGCCATAAATACAGCGAAAGCGATATACCAAACAAACGGTTGCTGCCAAGCACAATATAAACAGTAACGACAATACCACCAATACAAGCATCAATACTCCGTTATCGAAGACAAGAGCAGATTAATCCTCTGCTCTTTTTTTGTAAAAAAACACAATGTACAGCAGTGTGGTTTAAAAATATCTTGACAGTCATTTTTTATATTATATAATATGATATATCAAAGAGTGTAGCATGAATCAAAGAATCGGGGGAGCCAATATGGCCGGTGTGACACTAACAAACACAACCAAAATATATCCCGGGGTTAAAAATGCCGCCCCAGCCGTAAACGCAATAAACCTTGAGGTCAAAGACCACGAGTTTGTGGCTCTAATAGGGCCTTCGGGCTGTGGAAAGTCCACAACTCTTAGGATGATTGCGGGCCTGGAGAGTGTTACCAGCGGCCAGATTCATATCGGGGAGACACTTGTAAACGACCTTACCCCAAGGGCGCGCAATATTGCCATGGTGTTTCAAAACTACGCCCTTTACCCCACCCTTACCAATTTCGAAAACATAGCTTTTGGCCTTCGCGTGGCCAAGATGCCAAAGTATAAGATAACAGAGGAAGTAAACAGGGTGGCCCGTTCTCTAGAGCTTGACGGTATGCTAGATAGGTATCCGCGCCAGCTTTCTGGTGGCCAACGCCAAAGGGTAGCTTTGGGGCGTGCTATTGTCCGCGACCCACAGGTTTTTTTGCTGGATGAGCCCCTTTCTAACCTAGACGCAAAAATGAGAGTCCAGATGCGTTACGAGCTTATAGAGTTACACAAGAAGTTAAACACTACAACAATATATGTAACCCATGACCAAATAGAAGCCATGACCATGGCACACCGCATAGTAATCATGGACAGGGGCGTAGTACAACAAATAGGTACCCCGACAGAGGTATATACTCGCCCTGCAAACACATTTGTGGGAAGCTTTATAGGTACGCCACCCATGAACTTCATAGAGGGGCGTGTAGATATAATCAACGATGTCCCATGTTTCGATAACTCCAACATGCGTATCGAAATAACCAAGGAGCAATATGATAAAGTAATGGAAAACAAGGTCCACAGTGTTTACATGGGTATCAGGCCAGAAAACCTTCGTATTGTCTCAGATACAGACGAAGATACAAGGCATGTTGTAAAAGGGCAAGTGCATTTTACGGAGCTTATCGGCGCAGACCAAAACATACATGTAAACTTAGGCAAGCGGGACCGCGTTATTGTGCGTGTACCTACAGATATTTCTGTTATCGATGATGAGATGATATCGCTAAGGCTTAATGTAAATCACCTTCTATTCTACGACATGAATACTGGTGATTTGGTGTCATAATACTTGTTGAGCTTGGCTTGGTATAGGTTTAGACGGGGGTGTTGGCTGTGAAGGCTGTCCGTAGTCGCAAAAAGGGTATAGCAATTATAGGTATAGTTATTGTTTTGGTATTAGCGTTTATTATTGTGTTCCCCACAGGGGGGGCGATACATGCAAATGTAGATTCGTTCCCATCTGTAAGGCCTTATACCATAGGCGATGAAGTTGCCAGGGTAGACTTGGGTGAAGTTGTATGGGATATATATTATCGTGGGGTTATTTCATACGATGTGCAGGTCCCGGCAGCTGGGAACTATATGCTAGTTTTTACTTATCGCGCCGTAACTGATACGGTGCAACCCATGGAAATTCTCGTGACAATAGGCGATGTGTCCCATGTAGTAGCATTAGAACAATCATATGTATTTGACCAATTTCCTTTCGCTTACGACGAAAGGGGCGACGAACGCCGTCCACGTCTTATTAAGAACATGAACTGGATGTCTATGCCTGCCTACAGGGCAGATGGTGGGCAATCTACCCCGATTATCTTCCCCATGACCGCCGGCAACAACACAATCACAATCGAAAGTATTGGCGGCGTGGTGTCCCTTAAAGATGTGGCGGTTATGGCGGCTATGCATATCCCTGACTATACAACATACCGGGCACATACCCCTGGCTCATATGCCGTAGGGCATGTAGTTATTACAGAGTCCCAGAACGTCGCGGCTATTTCTACCCGTACAATCCAACTTCATAGCCTGTCGGAAGCGGGGCTGTCCCCAGAAACTTTTGGCCGCACAACTTTCAACGCCATTGGCGGTGTGAGCTGGCAGCATACAGGCCAGTGGGTAGAGTGGGTTGTAACAGTCCCGGAGGCCGGTTTTTACAATATTGCATTTAAATATCAGCAAAACTTAAACCCTGCGCTTCATTCTTTTAGGCGAGTGGAGGTTAACGGCCATATACCCTTTGCGGAGCTGCTTAATGTACCGTTTCCTTTTTCCGCTAACTGGAGTAACTTGGTGCTTGGCGGGGACGAACCTTTTATGATTTACCTAAACGCCGGTGAAAATATCATAAGGCTTACCGGCACAAACGAGCCGTATTTCGAAGTTTACGAAAGTCTGATTAGTATATCCGAAGATATACGTGTATTGGATATCTACATCCGCGGCATCACAGGAGTTTTTACAGATAGGCAAGTAGACTCTCACCGGATATTCCAGCTCGAGAGATACATCCCAGACCTAGACGAGCGCCTTGCTAACATAGCGCTTGCAATTGAATATCAGATGAGCATCCTTTCAGACATAACAGGTACGCCTATGGCGCGCTTTGACCTTTTGCGCCAAGAAGTACGTAATCTAAATAGGTTTGCTAATAATCTTGACTTGCTTACCAATAGTTACGACACATTGCTTCGTTCCCAAACCAGTGTTGCTAGCTTTGCTGTGTCCTTGTTAGAGCAGCCGCTATTGTTTGATACGATAATGGCTACCCCCCCTGGGGAGGATTTTCCTAGGGCAAGAGCCAGCGCGGCTCAAACTGCTTCGTTTATGACTAGGCAGTTGGTATCTTCGTTTACAGATGACAGGGGTACTGTGGCTGTAAGGGACCCAGAAGTGCTTCAAGTATGGGTGCAGCGCGGGCGCGATTATATAAATCTGATGCAGCAGCACGCCAATGAGTTCTTTACCCCATATTCCGGTATAGAGGTCACCATGAACTTTATCCCTGGCCCAGATTTGCTTATATTGGCCAATGCCGCCGGTACGCAGCCCTCTGTTGTATCTGGTATTGGGCGGGATGTGCCGTTTAATTTTGCGCTTCGTAATGCACTTGTACCTTTGAGCCAGTTTGAAGGTTTTGATGCGTTAATGGACACTGTCCCGCCGGGCGCAATGGTCCCTTATTATTTCGAGAGGGAAATGTTTGCCCTGCCAGAAGAACTTATCTTCAATGTGCTGTTTTTCCGTAGGGATATATTCGAAGACTATAATCTTGCGCCCCCAAGTACATGGGATGACGCAAAACGTGTTGTTTCTACCCTACAGCAAAATAACATGAACTTCTGGATAGCATGGGGCGACTGGCTTACATTCTATTACCAGTTTGGGGTGGCTGCATACACTCTTGACGGGCTGGACTTGGCCCTGGACTCGGAAGAAGGCTTCCAAGTATTTAGGTATTGGTCCGAGCTATATACCCGCTTCAATTTCCCACACCGTATAGGTAGTTTTTATCAAAGCTTCCGCCGTGGGCATATACCTGTGGGCGTATCATCTTTGCAAGATTATTTCTTCCTACGCTTGGCCGCACCTGAACTTGCAGGATTATGGGGTATAGCCCCCGTGCCTGGTATCGTAAATGACGACGGTATAAATATACGCTGGCAAAGCGGCGATCAAAGGGCTGTTGCTTTGTTTAGGACTGACGAACAGCGTGAAGCCGCCGGTTGGGAATTTATAAGATGGTGGATGGATACAGAAACACAAACAAACTTTGCGCTGGACCTCGAGTTTTCTCTTGGTCAAGAGTTCCGCTGGTTTTCTGCAAACCCGGAAGTTGTTGCTGCCATCCCATGGGACGAAAATGACCGCCGTACTATCATGACCCAAATGGAATGGTTTAAGGGGATACCCTTTGCGCCAGGCGGCTCATACCTTCTAGAGCGTGAGATGCGCAATGCACTTTCAGACGTAGTACTAGACGGGCGCAACTACCGGGATATGCTACATGGCGCAGCACGCGCTGTCAGGCAGGAGATGAATCGTGTCCAGCGGCAGTTTAATATCATCGACGATTATGGCAATGTACTAAGGCCACTTAGCATGTTGGAAGTGCCTCTGCCAGAAATCGCCGTTCCCATGGAGGTACTCCATGACTAAGACTAAGCGGGATAAAATTATTCGTGGGCCTAAGTCAGATAATCTGATGGCCTATTTATTCTTGGCACCGTACTTGATACTTTTTACGGTTTTTATTTTTGTGCCGGTTGTGCTTGCGGCTTTTCTGGCTTTTACGGATTTTAATTCCTTAGAAATGCCGCGTTTTGTAGGTTTTGATAACTTTATACAAATGGTATCTGGTGACATTATTCTAATGCGCTATGTTATACCCAATACAATACGCTTTGCGCTGGTTGTAGGGCCACTTGGGTATGCCCTTCAGTTTCTAATGGCGTGGCTGGTTATGAGGATACCAAGGCGAGTCAGGGGTTTTTATACCATGGCTATCTATACCCCATCTATAGCTGGTGGCGTAATGATGAGCGTTGTATGGGTTGTAGCTTTTAGCGGTGACAGATATGGATATTTAAATAATTTCCTTATATGGCTAGGTGCGATAACAGGACCCCTGGACTGGACACAGCATGAAACATACCTGATGGTAATCATGATGTTTGTTACGTTGTGGACTTCTATGGGTGTTGGTTTCCTTTCTTTACAAGCTGGGATGCTTTCTGTGGACCCGCAATTATACGAGGCCAGTGAAATAGACGGTGTGACCAACGGGTTCCAAGAAATATGGTATATAACAATCCCCGCAATGAAGCCTCAAATGCTGTTTTCTGCTGTTATGGCCATGGTTGGCACACTCAACGCCGGCGGTATAGGGGTAACATTGTCGGGTATGAACCCAACACCTAGGTACGCTGGGCAACTAATACAAAATCACATAGATGACTTTGGCTTTATACGGATGGAGCTGGGCTATGCCACGGCTTTGTCTTTCGCTTTGCTTGCAGCCATGCTTCTTGTAAACAGGGTAGTGTTTAAGCTATTAGGCCAGAAGGAGGATGAATAGCTATGCGTAGGACATCGCCTTTTAAGGTAGGGCAGATTGTTTTTGTTACATTTTACGCTTTGATATCTATCCTTCCTATTATTTTTATTATCAACCATGCCTTTAAACCCCTTTCGGAGCTGTTCTTGTTTCCGCCACAGTTTTTTGTAGAAAACCCGACTTTTAATAATTTTAGGGAACTGGTATTTGCCTTAAACCTTTCTGCCGTCCCTTTTACCCGCTACTTATTTAATAGCATAATTGTTACTGCGGCTGTAGTGTTGTTTTCTGTCTTGTTTAGTACCATGGGTGCGTATCCATTGTCCAAGATTAAGTTTAAAGGCAAGGATCTTATTTTTAATACAATAATACTTTCGTTAATGTTTGCGCCCAGTACCGTGACAATTACACGTTTCTTGGTTGTGTCCAACATACGTATCATGAACACATATTTTGGGCATGTTTTGCCTTTATTGGCTATGCCTATCAGTATATTTTTGATTAAACAGTTTATGGACCAAATCCCAAGTACGTTGAGTGAAGCAGCCAAGATAGATGGCGCGTCTGAGTGGGTAATATTTTATAGGATTATTGTCCCCAATATCCGGCCCGCAATTGGGACTGCGGCTATCTTGGCTTTCCAGGCGGTATGGGGGAATGTGGAAACTTCTACACTGTACATGACCAGTGAAAGCATGAATACATTACCCTTCTTTATATCGACTCTTAACGCAGGGTTGTTGGGTGGTGCGGGGGTAGCACGCCAAGGTGCTTCTGCCGCTGCTGGGCTCTTAATGTTTTTGCCCAACCTTGTGATATTCGTAATCTTGCAAAAATCGATGATGAGTACGCTAGTTAACTCTGGCATAAAATAAGCAGTTGCATGACAGAGCCAAATAGCGCCAAATAGCGCGTAATGGGAAGGTAGGAGGTTGTTATGAAGAAGCGAATAACCGCATTGTTAGTCATATGCGTGATATTAATACAGTCGACACCTGTAGCTGCCATACCATATATGAGTTTTGGCTTTGTTCCGTATACTAGTTTTGGGTTTTGGCGTTTAGATGATGATGGTAACAACTTTGGCCGCTTTTTTATGCAGGCACCCTATATGCCCGCAAGCCCAATGCCTGTGATAGGCAACCCACTATTTGTAGATGGGGAAAGTGTTCAAGGGCTTCAGCATCCCATGGATTTATTTATATGTGCAGATGATTATATTTTTGTTGTAGACATGCGCCAAAACAGGGCCGTGCAAATGACAGAAAGAAGCGAGTTTATTAGAGAGTTTGGCGATTATGATGGGCCGGGCCGGTTAAACAACCCGGAAGGGATATTTGTAAGACGTGATACAGGCGAGGTATACATTAGCGACACTGGTAACTTCCGTGTGGCAGTGTTTTGTAGTGAAGGGGTATTTTTACGTGAAATTACCCGCCCATACGACTCACGTATCCAAGATATATTGTTTAGGCCAGAAAGGATTGGCATAGACTCTCGTGGTTTTTATGTAGTACAGCTAAAAGGGGAGAATAGGGGGTTGATGCTTCTGACCCCAAACGGCGAGTTTAATGGCTTCTTTGGAGCTAACATATCCCAACCTGGTGTTATAGAAAGAGTAAGGTCCAGGTTTTATTCGATGGAGCAGCGGATGGCTACCCAAACAGTACAAAACTCCATCAGCGACATGTATATAGACGATTTAGGATTTTTATATACAGCAACAGCCGCCGCCAACACAGAGCAAGTTAAAAAATTTAATGTAGGCGCACAAAATCTTTTTAGGGATAGGCAGATGGATGTTGCCCCCATAGCAACGCTATCTCAAGGTTGGTTTGATGGTATAAGGACTTCCTATAGTAGTGTGACAGTAGATGACAAGGGCAATGTGTTTGCGCTATGTTCTGGCACGGGACGGGTGTTTATGTTTGACTCCTTTGGCGAGCCTGTGTTTGTTTTTGGTGCACGGATGTTTGATAGGGGTAACATAACGGTCGGCCTTTTTGGCGACCCTACCGCGATACGGGTCAACTCTAACGGGACTTTGTTTGTTACAGATTTGGCATACCGCGGTGTGCTGGTTTTTACACCAACGCCTTTTGCCTTGCGTATTAAAGAGCTTAACTACCTTAGCATGGACGGCCGCTGGCACGATGCTGTGCCTTTGGCCCGCGAGATATTGGAAGACAATGTTTTTTTCATGTCGGCTCACATGGTTATCGGCAATGCATATTTCCAAGACCAAGACTGGGCAATGGCGCGCAGCTACTTTAGAAGGGCCTTTAACTCCCAAGAATATTCGGAAGCTTTTTGGGAGCATAGGCTGGTTTTTATGCAACAAAACTTTGTTTATCTTGTACTTGTTATTCCGGCTATTATATTTCTATTTGGTGTAAAAAATGTTGTAACACGTAAGCGTAGGGCTTCAACACCGGCTCTTGGCACCAATTAGTTTAGCAAAGGAGTGAATACCGTGAAGACCCATCTTTTAAGTTTGTCATATCTTTGGAAGGTCTTGTTGCATCCTATAGACTCTTTTTACGAACTGGCATATGAGGGTAAGGGAAGTGTTTTGGTTGCCAGTATTGTTTATGTGTTGTATTTTTCCGCGCTTGTTTTCCAAGTTATTGTGACAAATTTTATTTTTAATATGTATGGGCTTCATGGTATGCCCATACCTCAAATATTTGTTATTTATGTTGTACCTGTAATAGTCCTTACTGCGGCCAATTATCTGGTGAGCGCCATAAAGCAGGGCCAGGGTACTTTTAGGGCTGTGTATATTGCTACGGCATATGCATTGTCCCCAGTTGTGTTATTTATACCGCCGCTGGCTCTTATTTCTAATGTCCTTTCTGGGGCAGAGGCGGCTATATATGATACGGCGGTAATATTTATATATGTATGGGTAGGGTTTTTGTACTATGTGAGTGTAATGGAAGTGCATGGATACAGCATCCCAGAAGCTTTTTTTAATACTATATGGATAATTTTTGGTGCGGTAATGCTTGTACTTTTTGGTGCTGCATTTTTTGGCATTACCTTTCAGTCATTTAATTTCCTGTACGAGTTTTTGCGGGAGGTAATTGGTTATGTATAACCGGACGTTTGAAGACTATAAAAAGTTTTGGCTGGCTAAGCTGCGTTTTTGGGCCGTAATTGCCGTTATTGTGCTGGTCTTGTTTGGCATTAGGGTTGTTGTTACCCATGGGCGGCTTTCTCGCTTAGACACTGGGGATATTGTAAGCGACAGCGCACACCCAGTCCGTTTTAACGAAGACTTAGAGCGTCTGCACTACAACGGTGTAGTAGTACTTATAGAAAATGAAAATCTAACTTTTGCGGTGGACTTTAGTGACGGTAATATTGAGGTAACCAACCGTGCTAGTGGCTATGTATGGCGTAGTAAGCCTTCACCAGAGGAAATGTATCTGGACACATCAAACAACCTGTGGCAAAACATAGCTCAATCACCTATTTATGTTGAATTTGTAAACACTATATATGAAACATTGCAAAGCATGTTGCATGTGGGTTCCCCCGGGTACATGGTTGATGTATTTAGGTTGCCTGACGGGGCTGGTATAAGGGTATATTACCAGTTTGCAAATCAAGGGATTGCGGTTGCGCTAGATTTTTACCTCCATCACGACCACTTAGAAGTTGACATGCCAAACTACATGGTACGCGAGCGTCCCATGACTTACATCATGGATGGTAGGCGGCTGGTTCACGACCCTACTCAACCCAGTGCGTTGATATTTAATATTCGTGTATTGCCCTTTTTTGGTGCAAGCCAAGACAGAGATATATATGACAATGTTATAAATGGTTTTATGTTTATACCTGATGGTCCTGGGGCGCTTATCCGTTTTGACGAGCATAGGGATTTCTTTAATGTATATTCTGGCGCTGTGTACGGAAGTGATTTTTCGTTTTTTAGCGTTATCAACAATGCCATAGGACAGCAGCGGTGGTTTCCTCGTATTCATTTTCCAGTTTTTGGTATAAACCGGGGGGCAGATTCACTTTTAGCTGTTATTCACCAGGGAGAAAGTAACGCCAATATAAACGCATACCCTGCCGGGGTACGCACAACTTTTAACAATGTACACGCCCAGTTTAACTACAGGGTCAGGTACATGCGCTTTCACAACATGATCGGTGACGGGACTATGCGGTTTACGGAATCCTCTGCAAATTCGACTAGGAACATACGCTACTTTTTCTTGACCGGTGATGATGCGGGATATGTAGGTATGGCGGCGGCATACAGGCAGTACTTGATGGACGTTAAAGGTTTAAACCGTAGGCCGTCTGGCGGCGATATACCTATGGAGTTAAGCATATATGGCGGAGACAGGGAGGCGTCTTTCCTTATATCTCCGTTTATCACCATGACCACCTTTGACCAAGGGAAGGAAATCGTGCAGTTCTTTGCAGATAATGGCGTAACACAAATGAATATACTGTACAACGCCTGGTACCGGGATGGCAATGCCGCTAGGTTCCCCAATAGGTTCCCGCCGGCGAGTCAGCTTGGTGGGAGGCAGGGTTTACGTTCTTTTGTTGAGTTTGCTCACGAACATGACTTTAGTGTGTTTCTTACAGATTGGAACTTCCACGTGCAAAGCACAAGAGGGATAGTGCGCTCACGTGATGTTATTTATGATATTCAAGATACACCTTTAAACTGGGGTACATTTGCCAACCCCATGTATGTACTTAACCCTGCAGCTATGAGAAGAATCGCAGAAAGAAGTCTTGAAGAATATAGGCGGCTTGGTATAGATGGCATAATGGAGTTTTCTTCCGAATATCTAATATCAAACCAGGGCCAAGCCAACCGGATGCATAGGGAAGAAGTGAAAAGAGAAATCCGCGCTTTGTACCAACATATGTCTGACGAACTTGGTCGGATATATTTGTGGCGTGGTATGACTTTTGGTGTTGTTGACGGTGCTGCTGTTGTTGACCCAGCCAACACATTTAGCTTTTCTCCTTTGATAAATGAGTATGTGCCGTTCTACCATATTGCTTTTAGGGGGCTTATAGACTTAATAACAGTCCCTGTTAATACAATGGCAAACCCGGAAGTTACGATATTGCAAGCAGCAGAACATGGCATGAATCTTAGTTTCATCCTGACATATGCCCCAACAGAGTATCTATTTTTTGCTTACAACTCGTGGATGCTAACTAGCTCCCAATTTGACATATTCAAGTATAGCTTTTTGGAGCTGTATAACCGCTGGAACTATATATTTGCCGATGTTAAAGGGCAGTTTATAGTAAACCATGAAAATATTGCGGACAATATATTCCGCACAACCTACGAAAACGGGTTCCAAGTTATCGTAAACTACCGCAACGAAGCCTTTGAATATGAGGGAGTATCCATCCCGGCTCTTAACTTTGCCATAAGGCGCGAAGGGCAGGTATACATTCCATGAAGAAACTAACAATTGAACAACGCAAAAAATTAATTGGGTCTGCGTTTGTTGCCCCATGGGTCATAGGGCTGTTGCTGTTTTGGGTATACCCTATGATAGCATCGTCTGTCATGAGTCTTTTCCAGATAACGCCGTATTATGCGGGGTTTAGGTGGGAGTTTATTGGGCTTGCTAACTTTAACCGTATCTTGCGAATAGAAGCTAGGTTTTTGGACCAGCTTGTTCCATTTATGTTTAGGACAATTGTAATGGCCCCGGTTATTGTGTTGTTTGCTGTGGTTGTTGCACTTCTATTGAATCAAAAGTTCCCGGGACGGGGTATGTTTAGGGCTGTATTTTTCTTGCCTGTGTTGTTTACAACTGGCGGTGTAATCATCACCCTTATGACCGATGGAGGGATGGACACAGCCGAGACTGCGGGTGCTGCGGCTACAACATCTGTTTCCTTCCTTAACTCGGAGGCTTTGATGGACTTGGTGCATAGGTTTATGCCCCCCAGGATTGCGGTCGCGCTTTCAGATGTACTGGACTCATTTGTTTTAGTACTTTGGTATGCGGGGATACAAATTACACTACTAATTGCCGGTTGCCAAAGCATCCCAGGTACTATATATGAAGCAGCAAGTATAGACGGTGCCAACGCTTGGGAAACGATGTGGAAAATAACCTTGCCAGGGATTTTGCCCTTTATACTAATATCGCTAATTTATACAATTGTTGATTTATCTTCTTTGATAGACAACCCAATTTTAGAGTTAATAAACGATGCTATGGCAAACCCGCTTACCCAGGGTATGGGCCTAGCCTCTGCCATAGGGTGGGTTTATCAAGTAGTAATTATGCTGCTTATAGGCTTTGTGTTCTTCATGTTTAGAAAAGCTACACCAAAACAATAACTGTATTGTGAAATTGTTGCTTGCGGCAAAAACCGTGAACTTATTTTTGCATATAGCAATGCTTAAATAAGTTTGCTGATTGGAGAATATTGTTATGACTGCAATTAAAAACAACCGGCTTTTTAGTGACCCTGCTTATCGTAGGCAAGTGACTATTAGAATTAGAGCGGTATTGTTTGGTGCAAGCCGAGAAAAACGCGGGCTTGTAAGCTCCATTTTGCTGTATTTTACCCTTACCAGCTTAGCCTTGGTTTATTTTGCTCCTATCCTTTCGATGTTTGTAACTTCGGTTATGATCTTTTCGGATATGATGAACCCGGCAACAAACTGGATCCCACGCCAGTTCGAGTGGAGTAATTTTTACCCAGCAGCATGGAATGCGCTAAGTATTACGCCAGGCACATGGTTTGTACCAGGTTTTACGTTTTTGCAAAACATCGGGCGCTCTACTATGGTTAATACAGTTGTTGTTACGTTGCCAAGTGCATTATTTCAAGTATTTTCTTGTGCGGTTGCTGGATATGCTTTTGGTAGGCTGGACTTTCCTTTTAAGCGTGCGGCATTTGTATTGTTGATATTGGTATTTGTTGTGCCGCCGCAAGCCCAGCTCATCCCACTTATATGGACATATCGTGGGCTTGGGATACTTAATACCCCGCTGGTTTTTTATGGGCCTGCGTTTTTTGGTCATGGGGTAAGAGGTAGCTTGTTTGTGTTTGTATACATGCAGTTCTTCCGCAAACTGCCTAAGGATTTAGAAGAGGCGGCTATGGTTGATGGTGTTAGCCCGCTTATGATTTTTATTAAGGTCATGATGCCGCTTGCCAAGCCTGCTTTTATGGTTGTGTTTCTATTTTCTATTGTATATCACTGGACCGAGTCGCTATTGTCTTCTACGTTGTATTCACAATTTCCAACACTAAGCGTTCGTATAATGATGACTATGGATCCAGATGCAATGACAGGTGTGCATGTCACTATGCGCACGGTACAAATGGCCACCGGAGTTATCATGATGGCTCCGATTTTATTACTTTACTTTTTTACCCAGCGCACATTTACAGAAAGTATAGAGCGTACAGGTTTGGTGGACTAGTGTCACTGATATGAGGCAACAAATGAAGCAACACATGAAGCAACAAGGAACCAAAACATATAATTGTGTACTCAATTTAAGGAGGAAAGAAGAATGAAGAAAAAGTTTTTACTTGCTTTGCTTGCTGTGCTTGCAATGGTACTTATTGCGGCATGTGGCAACGGCAATGGCGGCACAGAAGCACCACCAGCAAACGACCCGCCACAACAAAACCAAGAAGAAACACCAGCAACCCCACCGGTTACAGGTAACGAAAGTGGTTGGCAGTTACCAGATGGCCGTATTGCTGGGCTTGAAGGTGAATTAATAGTAGCCGGTGCAGCCCGCCAGTTTAACGTAAGTGACCCAGACCTTGGCGGTGCTTTTGAGTATTTCCAAGAGTTTTACCCCAACTTCCGTACCACTATTTTTGACCGTGGCAACGAAGGCGGCGCACTTGGCCATTTGCAAACACTTATTGCAGCTGGTACCCCACCAGATGTATATATCACAGACTCTGGTGACGTAAGAAACCTTGTACGCTTGGGTATGATTGAAGATATTACAGGTTTCTTTGACGTATTCCCTGAATATCATGCATCCCTTATCCCACAAGCTACAGACCTTAACACAGTAGACGGCCGTATTTATGGCGTGACATGGCAGTTGCTTCCCAGAGCTTGGATTACAAACGTAGACTTGTTTGAGCGTATGGGCATTGACTTGCCTGGCCCAGACTGGACAGTTGACGATTTTATTGAAATCAACGCCCGTTTTGGTGCTAACAGAAGTTTAGGCATAAGCGGTGTACAGGGTGAGCAGCATATTATCGTGCATCAGTTCCTTATGGCGTTTAACATTACCGGTTCTACATTCGAAGGCGACCTGGAGCTTTCTGCTTTCGCAGACGACCCAAATGCAATTAGGGCAGTAGAAGCGATGATAGCTTCTGGCGTATTTGACACAGACACACAATTTACTGGTGCTGAAATTGACGCGTTTGGCCCTTGGCCAGCATTCTTTACACGCGGTCACTCTGCTTGGCAGCCATGGTCTGTATGGGGTCAGCCAATTAACAGGCAAACCGGCGAAATCCTTATGAACTGGACCGTATTGCCTCCACCAAGAGGGCCAGAAGGCCACCGCGGTGGTAACTCAGGTACGATAACAATGGCTCTTTTCCCAGGTACACCCAATGCAGACTTAGCATTTAAGTATATTATGGCTTCCACAAGTCAGCACTTTGTAGAAAATGCTTATGTTGTAAACATGGGTGCTAACCCACCTGCGGTTTACCCAGCTGGGTTTAGAGCTGACGAGATACGTTTCCCTGTTGGTTTCCCACCTGTAGCTATGAATCATGTAACACACCCGGATAATGCTGCTGCCTTAGCGGGCTGGGAGTTGGCCGTGTCTTACATGGTACAAGATCCTTTCTCTGTTGTTGGTATCATGAACAACCACATTGTTGCGTATGTTATCCCAGGTACACGCTCTATTGCAGATATGCTTAGGGAATATGACAACTGGCGTAACGGTTATTTGAGAGCCGGACAGTAACGTTATGTACTGCTGCATGGCGGGGCTTTGCGCTTAGCCCAGCCTCGCTATGCGCAGTTTTTTTATGGAATTACTGCAACGCTTTGGGAGTGATATATAGTGCGTGAAATGCATTGTTTAAACGGATTATGGGATTTCTCTTGTGGTGAAAGTTTAAGCGTGTTGCCTTCTACATGGGAAGATGTGCGGATAATTGTGCCGTCGCCTTATAACGTTAACAGGTTTGCGCAAGGGTATAACAAATCTACCGCCGGTGAGGAATACCATGTGAGTGGTGGCGACTTTAAGTTGTTTCCGGACTATCCACTGCATTGGGATACGGCCAAGTGTGGTTTTTATCGCCGTAATATTTTTATTCCCGAAGATAGCCGGGGGAAGCGCTTGTTTTTGCGTTTCGATGCGGCAGCATTTAAGACTGTGTTTTGGCTTAATAATAAAAAAATAGCCGAGGACACGGAAGCTTTCTTGCCAATAGAAATAGAAATAACAAATCATGTGGTTTATGGCAAAGACAATGAGCTTATAGTAGGTACAGAGGTAGCCTCTGCAATGAAATACAAAGACGAAAACAATCGCAACCGCCTAGACTACCCCCAAGGCAGTTTTTGGGGTGACCAGGTAGCTGGGATATGGCAAGATGTATGGCTGTTGGCTCGTCCAATGGAGTATATTAGCGATGTCTTTGCGGTTACAGAGGTAGCAAATAACTTGCTAAAAGTGAAGTGTGCTTATGTAGGTGATGACGGTTTATGCATAGGGCTGCATTTAGACTCTAGACAGATAAGCGAGCCTGTAACCTGCAATAACACTGGCGAGATAACTATTAAATGGAACTATAACGACGGTGACATAAACCTATGGGATATAGGCTGCCCCAACTTGTACATTTTAAAAGCAAGCTTGTACAAAAACGGCAGCCTCATAGATGAAACAGAAATACGTATAGGCTTCCGTAGTTTTACTGCCAGTGGCAATAAATTTTACCTTAATGGCCGCGTCATAAACCTCCGCAACGACTCATGGCACTATATGGGCTATGCGGTCCAAACAGAGGAGTTTGCACGTGACTATTATCGTATGGCACGTGATGCAAATGTAAATATTATTAGGCTACATGCGCAACCATTCCCGTCTTTTTATTTTGATATAGCAGATGAAATGGGGATGCTGCTGGTATCAGAGTCTGGTATATGGGCTTCGCACTGCGACTTTAGCTATAACCCTGACTTCTTTGAAAACAGCAAGAATCATCTGCGCCGGTTAATCCTTCGTGACCGCAATCACCCATCGGTGGTGATGTGGAGCCCCGAAAATGAGTGTATCCCGGCGTACAAAGTATGTGGCTCAAAGTATATAAAAGACGTAGCAGATTTGCAGGACAAACTATACGACCTTACAACGGTAATCGCACCACTCGACGACTCGCGCCTCATAAGCTGTGACGGAAGCGGAGATTTAAACGGGCGTTTGCCAATAAACTCATTGCACTATCCTGGTTATGACTGCCCTACCCATCGCGACAAACCCATAACAATTGGGGAAATGGGAAGTATGTACTACTCAACCCCCGAAAATGTGTGTATGGAACATGGCGAGGCAGTACTAGAAAGCTTTGAGGGTAGGTTAACTGCCGTTGCGCAAGATGCATATCGCAACTTGATTGGCCAGCGCAAATGGGCTGCGCAGATATGCGTATTTAATCTGCTATGGTATGGGCTCATGCCACTACCTTTTAAAGAGCAAAATCTTGTTTACGAGGACTATACTACCCCTGGTATCAAGCCAAAACGGCTCACGCCCTACTTGCGTACAATAAATGCAGGTGCTTCTAAGGAGTTGCCATGCTATATCCCCAACCCTGTATTTGATTTTACGAAAGATGCGTATATCCCTACTAGGTTTTTTGTAGAAAACGCGCCCGTAAGCGGGTACAGCGGTGAGTCAGTAGAGTTCCCGTATGTTATTTTCAATGATAATGACGCAAGTCTTTCACTTAGTATAAGGGTAAACCTTGAGGGGTACGGTAGGCTTGATACTAGCCAAGTATATACACTTGAGCCTTGTACTTATGCAGAGGATGTAATACGGCTTACTATGCCAAAAGATATAACCGGTGATAGCAAGCTTGTTTTTGAACTGTTGAGTGATGAATCTATTATATTTAGTGAAGCTTTGCCTTTTGCCCTGTACTCGCGGGATGAACTTTTAAAATCCTGGGAAGACTTGGGTGTCGTGTGTTTGACAGGTAATGACAAGGCAGATGATAGTATCTTGTCTATAGATTGCCGCGTTGCCACGCCATACGAGTCCTTTGCAATGAAAGGCTCGCATAGGCATTTGTTTGGGCAGGACACGCACGTATGCCTTAATAAACCTACAGATGGTTTTTATTTTGGCGAATATTTAAGCTTTGGTGCTAAGCCGTTGTATTTTACGGGTATGGGCAACGCTGTGGCGGTTAGCTTACTGGAAAGTGGGCTGCCTCGTATCTTGTGTGGAATAGACCTGCCTGGCGCTATCAATGACCCGGAGGCTCTGCGTCTTATGATTAGCTTGGGCAGATACTTGAAGGACAACTGCCCGGTAGTGCCTACGCCCGCATATTACTATGGTGATGTAGAAAGCAATGTTGTTGCGATGTTAAACGAAGTACGATGCGCGTATGAGGTTATAGACCAGACAAAGCTTGCCAAACTACTTGAGAGCAAGCAAGATAGGCTTCTTGTGGTAGATGGCAAGCAAAACTTGGATTGGTTAAAAGCTGTACACACAGGCAACTTTGCCAATGTCTTAGTAATAGGGCAGCACAAAGTGCCTAATTTGTTTTCGTATGACTTTGATATAACCGGGCTCAATGCACTTCATCTAAAAAACAGCGAAGAAGGGCGCGCGCTGGGTGTTTACGGTAACAACTTGTATGGGCTAGGCTCTGGGGTTGAAGAAATCCTGGCAACTAACCTTATGCGCTATAAGGGTAAAACAGACGCTATTATATTGGGCCTACCCGATATAGACTGGCGCATGTGGAACCACAACGCAGAATATCTTAAAACCGTAAGCATCCATAAGAGCGAAAAGGCCGACAACACTGCCTTTGCCGCGCTGTCGCGTCACGAGTATGCTGGAAGTGATATTTATTTTAGCCAGATATCCCTAGCTACCCAAAGCCGTAAAGTTAAAAACATAACGACTCGTTTGCTATCGTCTCTAGGATGCAAAATTGAAATGATAGAAAACAACGACCTAGACGAGCTGCTTTATGGCGGAATGTACAGTAATAGAGTAACAGGGATGCTGCACAAGCGCTTGGCCGAAGGTGAGGATATAACAGCACTCAACCCTGGCCTTAACAGGATAGAAAACGGTAACACCTGGAAAATAATACGAGATAATGGCGGTATGCCTGAAGGTGTGGCTGTTGTGTACGTGCACTCACCACAAGACAGGACAGATTTGCTTTTAAACCCAGACACGGTGGATATGAATATCAAAGCCGAAAAAGGTGTAAAAGTATATCTTAATGGCGAGGCGGTAGGGGAAGGGACGGAATTTTCTGTTACTAGTGTGCCCTTTACCCCAGGCTGGAATAACCTTATGTTCTATGGCTCAAGTCAACCCATGCCTGATATAAGGTTTAAGCGGATTAATCTAAAGCAGCTTGACTTAAAGTTTGGGGTATACGAGCACGATATTGTGCTTGCAAATATGCAAAAAGCCAACCTTTTGAGTCAAGACCAGCCCAATAACTTGCATGACGCTATAGGCGAAATAGACAAGTGCTGGCGTTCTTCTGGTGACCAGCGTAATGGCATTGATTTGGGTGTGGAGTTCCCATCTGCCACAACCTGCAAAGCAATGTTCTTTACCGCTGCTGCGGACAACGGGCGTACTATTTATTTACCGTATCGTTTTAAAATCATGGCCGGCGACACATTAGACAGCCTACAAGAGGTGTATATGTCACGTTTCGAGAATGACATGTATTACAGGGAAGGCAAGGTATTTATACGTCTTGATGATGTAACGGCAAAGATTTTTAAATTAGTGCTTACAGACAATGCACTAAAGCCGCTGTTTGTATCGGGTTTAACATTTTTGACTTAAATGTATAGCAATCCAATGATTTATAATTATTAGGAGGTATCTCATGAAAAGAAAACTGCTTTTAGTACTTGCATTGTTATTACTTAGCTTGGCGTTAGTAGCCGCCTGTGGCAATGGTAACAACGATGATGATGTAGAGCCAACACCACCACCAGTTACAGAGCCAACACCAGAGCCGCCACCGGCTGTCCCGGAAGCCCCGGTTATTATTCCTGTAACCGACGGTGACCGCGGCAACCATGTAAACGCAGTAACAACATTGGTGCTCAACAACAGGCTCGAAAGGCTTACTGTAGACAGGGCAACAATTAATAATGCTGCGTTTAACGGCGAAAGAGCCGGCAACTTTGCCGAAAACGGCAATATTTCTTGGTATGTAAACATATTCTTTAACGGTTTATATCGTGTTTCTATGGAATATGCACGCTATCAGGGTGGCAATGTTGGGCTTCGTCTCGACGGCGGCATGAACGATTATGATTTTACAGCAGAGCTAGGCGGGACAAACGGTGCTTTGCAAACTGTTGTACTGGGTTATATACCTCTACTGTCTATGCCTGACCCGTATGCGCTAACGCTTAGCCCTACTTCTTTTTATAACGGCGAATTTGCGGAGTTTACGTCTATAACTCTTGAATGGGTAGAAAACTTAGACCTGTACACTATTATTGATGGCGACACAAGACTGCTTCATCACCAGGCATCGCTTGTAGGCGAAATTATCGACGAGGGTGACAACTTGGGCTTCTGGTGTGCTAACAGCGTAGCCAGCTGGCCACTTAGCGTGCGCCGGCCTGGTAACTACCGCGTAAGGGCATATGTTACCGCACCAGAATACTTGGGCGGCCTTGGCATGGTATCTACCGTTTATGACCGTGTGCGTACTATTGTTGATATACCTGGTACCGGTGGGTGGAGTAACTATGTATGGGTTGACTTTGGGGTTATGACCCTACGCGAAGGCAATTACTACTTCCGCATTCAAGGGTATGACTTGCACGGTGGGCACTTCATGAACTTGCGCTATGTTTACCTAGTATATGTAGGCAGCGAGATTGCATACTTCCCAATACGCACAGATGACGCCACTGTTGCTGTTGCTACGGCTGTACTGGGTGGCCAACAACAAGAAAACTACTGGACCAATGTTGGGCATTTCCGCCGCAACTACGAAATGACCTACAACTTAGAAATATTTGAAGGCGGCAGCTTTGAAATAATCCTGAGTTACACCAGCCCATATTCTGGCCCAGGTGTGTTGTATGTAAACGATGAAAGGTCTACCTTTGAAGTTGAAGCAACAGGCGGTTGGGGCAACTATGTTGAGTTATCACTTGGTGTGTTTGATATTGCCGAAGGTACAGTTACAATCATGTTTACCGGCGAAGAAGCACCAGGCGACTGGTTCATGAACCACGATTATATCCGCATTGTAAGGCAATAACAGCGTAAGTATTGTTAGAATATTGGGGGCTGTGTAAACAGCCCCTTTTTTGTGGTACCTTGGATTTTTGCAGGTTGGATAGGATATAAATTGATACAAATATTGATTTTAAAGGAGAGTTATTATGGCATTATTACATCCGCGCAACCCTTTTATTACTAGTATTTATACGGCAGACCCTTCTGCTCACACTTGGGATGGGGAGACAGTTTATGTTTATGCATCCCATGATATAGACCCAGCTCGTGGGTGCGATTTGATGGATAGGTATCATATTTTCTCGTCTAAGGATATGGTTAACTGGGTAGACGAAGGTGAAATTTTGTCTTCTGATGATGTGAAATGGGGGCGGACCGAAGGTGGGTTTATGTGGGCCCCGGACTGCATATACAAAGATGGGACATATTATTTCTACTACCCACACCCAAGCGAAACCAGATGGAACGATACCTGGAAAATAGGCGTTGCCACCAGCAAATACCCTAACAAAGATTTTACAGACCAGGGCTATATCGAAGGGCTTGGCGGTTTTGCTTTAATAGACCCCTGTGTATTTTTGGATGACGACGGTCAAGCATATATCTATGTTGGCGGCGGTGGTAAGTACCTGGGTGCGAAACTCTGCCCTGATATGATGACCCTGGAAACAGAAGCTGTGCAAATGGAAGGTTTACACGACTTTCACGAGGCTACATGGGTGTTTAAGCGCAATGGAGTTTATTATCTAAGCTATTCGGATAACCAGCAACCAGAAAACAACATGCGCATTGCCACCAGTGACAGCCCACTTGGCCCTTGGACGCATAGGGGTGCTTATATGACCCCAGTAGGCTGCGAAACAACCCACGGCTCTGTTATGGAGTTTAAAGGGCAGTGGTACCAGTTTTATCATAACCAAGCAGTCTCTGGACATGGGACTATGCGTAGCATCTGTGTTGACAAAATATTCTTTGATGATGACGGTAATATCTTGCCTATGAAACAGACAACTAACGGTCTATTCAGCTACGAAATACCCAACAATGCTATAGCATATGGTGTTGATAAGTTTGAGCTTTATGGTGGGGCATATCTTGAAGATGGTAAAGTCAAGGGCCTGGACGCAGAAGGCAGTGGCTTTAAGCTTGCTGGCATAGAAGGCAAAGGCGATTTGCGCGCAACCATATGGGTAAAGTATGCAACACAAGAGCGCCTGGCCAAGATACGGCTCAATGTAAACGGGCGAGACGAGTCATACATTAACGCCCTAGCAACAGACGATATCACCAGGCTAACCGTAAAACTAAAGCCCGGTACAAACAACGAGGTCACATTTGCCGGTGGCAAGGGCGATATCTATATAACAGAAGTACTTGTGAGTTACCTATGAGTAACATTGTATATGTAGGCGGCTACCAAAAAGCCGACGCATTCTGTTTGCACTGCCTGGAGTATACGGGCAGTGCATTCAGGTTGCATGAGTCTTACGAGGTAAGCAATGCTTCGTATATTTGCCTTTCACCGGATAAGGGATACTTATATGCGGTTATTGAAACTGATACTTTTAATGGCTTACCCGGTGGGGGTGTGGCTGCCTTTGGTATAGAAGAAGGCGGAAAATTGCGTTTTATAAATGAAGCACCAACAGAGGGTGCGCATCCATGCCATTTGGCTGTTAGTGGAGATGGGCGAAGTTTATGTGTTGCCAATTATACCGGTGGGTCTACTATTTTTTATGACATATTGGCTGATGGCAGTATAGGCCATAAAAAAACATTTATTAACCATAACAGGTATGGGGCGCCTAGCGGTGTTGTAGCATCGCGGCAAGCAAACCCCCATGCCCATTTTATCATGCCAAAAAAAATAGGGATGGTTGAAGTCCTGTGTATATGCGATTTGGGGCTGGACATGGTGCTGGTATTGGATGACACCAGTAACGAGTTAACGCGGCTTACTTTACCGGGTGGTTTTGGGCCCAGGCATATTGCGTTTCACCCCAACCTGCATACAGCCTACATTGTAGGGGAGCTTGCCCAGGCAGTTGTTGCGGTGGATTATACAAACACTAGGGCAGTAAAAGTTTCACCTGCTGTTCCTGTTTCACCAGATAATAATATAAGCTGTGCAGCTATTAGGGTCTCGCCAGACGGTAGGTACTTGTTGGTATCCAACCGCGGTGGCGGGGCAGATTCGCTTTCTATTTTAGAGCTTGATGACGCTGGTAATGTTGTTAGGCTGTCTGATGTATATATGACACGGGGGCGCTGCCCGCGTGATTTTGACTTTACACCCAAAGGTGACGAAATTATTGTAGCGTATCAAGATTCGGACTTAATTGAAGTCTTGAGTTGGGATAATGGGGTGCTGGTACCAAAGGCTGTAGAAATAGCTCTACCAAAACCAACTTGTGTGGTTTTCAAATAATATTGTTAGATTATGAAAAACAAACGGTATGGGGTGACAACCATGGAAAAAAGAATAAAGCAGCTAATATGTGTATTTTTACTATGTATTTTTGCGATATTTGCATACGGATGCAGCTCGGATGAAAGCGACTCGGCCACGGATGTACCAACACAGCCAGGCGAAGTTCGCGAACCCGCAGTAGGTACATCCGGCAACCCAATAATAACTAGCATATTTACCGCAGACCCTTCGGCCCATGTATGGCCGTCTGACCCGTATCGTCTTTTTTTGTACCCGTCCCAAGATATTTTTCCTGCTGTGGGTTGCGACAGGATGGACAGGTATCATGTCTTTTCTACCATAAACATGGTGGACTGGGTTAACCACGGCGAGATTTTGCGCCGCGCAGACTTAGACCAGGATGTATGGGGCGAAATGTACCCAGAGTCATATTTCATGTGGGCACCAGACGCGGCTTATTGCGAAAACCACCCAGACGGCAAGGGGCCGTATTTCTTCTTCTTCCCTGTTTCTGTGGGGCAGGCTGGCTCGGGTGGGGCCAATAACTGGAACTATAACTGGAAAATAGGTGTGGCTTGGAGCGACCGCCCATATGCCGGCTTTAGGGATAACCCAGTAACGATACTCACATATCCCGATGGCCGGCCTATTCATGGCTCTGGCCAGTATATAGACCCTAGTATTTTTTCAGACAGGGAAACGGGTAATCATTATTTAGTTGTTGGCGGCTCGGGTGTGATGCGTGTAGCTAGGTTAAGCGCTGACTTGTTTTCCCTTGCCGAGGATTTTGTGATTTATAACGGGTTGCCCTATTTCCACGAGGGGCCATGGATGTTTAGCCGGGTCAATGATTACGGCGTTAAGCTGTACTATGTAATGTATGCAGCAAGTATAAGGCCAGGCGGCGGCAGCTTGGCATATGTCACCAGTGAGTACGGGCCCTATGGGCCATGGACTTTTGGCAGCGAGATACTTGGTGCCGTTACAACAGATACAAATCACGGCTCTATTGTAGAATTTTTGGGGCAGTGGTACCTGTTTTTTCATACAGATGTACTGTCTATGGGGCAGAACAACTTGCGTTCGTCTAGTGTAGAGCGGATACATTTTAACCCAGACGGCTCTATCTTACCCGTTGTACCCACACAAACCGGCGTACCAGCCGTTGGCCAAGTAGAATGTGCTGATTATTTAAATCAGAGGTTTGGTGTGGGTAACTGGTCCATAGAAATACCTTTTAATGAGTTTGCGGCTGGGCTTAGCGCAAACTTTGACGGCTTTGTTTTGCATAGGACCTACGATGTAATGGATGATACTGTAAATGTATATCTGGCAGAACGGCAAGAAAATACAAGAGCCGTGCACAACTTGCATATTGCGGGCTCGTATGTGGAGTTTACTGGTGTATACGGCGGTACGGGTGGCACTGTGCTTTTGGAAGTAAACTACGGTACCCAAAGCGGTGGCCTTGCACAAGTAGTTGTTAATGGCGTGCAGCAATATGTACTACGTACCCCAGCTACCGGCGGGTGGGAAGACTTTACCGGTACGGCATTTGTACAAGTAGAGTTGAATGCCGGTGATAATAACACGATAAGAGTCGGCGGCCTGGCAATGAACATCAGGAGTATAGCCATACATCTGCCAGAGTAGGAGAGTTGGCGTAAAATAAATTGTTTGGGGGTGCACAATGGGACTACTGCAAAAAAGACCAATACAAGTTGGGTTGCTATGCATAGTTGCAATAATAAGTATTGCACTTACAGTATTTTTTGTGCTTAGAAATGGGGATGACGAAGTGATAGGGATAGGTCATGAAGTTACAACAAACGAAACCAATAATATTAACGGCGAAGATACAACAAGGCATGAGCCTATAGTAGCTCACGCCAACCCTGCCGATATAGTAATGACAGCCCTGACGTGGGAACATATAAGAGGCACAAATATATCTGACAGGCACGTAGCGTCTAATTTGGATTTTTGGCAGACTATAGAAGCCTTCCCCGACGCAGTTATATCATGGGCCACAAGCGACAACGATATCATAGACCTGAACGGCAGGGTGTCGCGCCCACAGGGTGGGGATGCAATAGTAAGTGTTACCGTAACTGCCGAAGTTGGCACGTATCAAGCCACCAGGACCCTCATATTAACAGTCCCGTCCTTTGACTTTGTGGTTGGTGAGGTTGGTCATGCAATAGCTACCATGTTCCCTACAAAGGACTTTGTTATTTCGGACTTTATTGTTACAGACTTTGGGGCTATGGCCGTACCGGGTTATGATAACAGGGAGGCTTTCCAAACCGCTATTGATGCCGCGCACAATGCCGGGGGTGGGGTTGTGTTTATCCCGGCTGGCAACTACGAATTTCATAGTACACGCACAAACTCTATAAGTGTGCGCCACCGCACCGGGCCATTGGGGTCAGACGAAGAGCGGCGTAGTTTTACTTACGAATACGTACTAACACTACCCCAGGGCGTGCAACTACGCGGCGACTGGGTAAGCCCGGTATATGACGGGGTCAAGGGCACGATATTGGAAGTCCATGTTGGGCACAACTCACCAAACGCCAGCAACGAGGTACCAACTTGGTGGAACGACCCCCAAGCAGGCGGCGAACTGTTTAGCACCTACACCAATGTATCCGACAGGTTTATAGAAATGAACGAGTCCACAGGCGTTACCAACCTGTCTATATGGCATCCCAACCAGGATATAAACAATGTCGTACCATACCCATGGGCGCTATTTCAGACTCATGGCAACAGTGCCACTATAGAAAATGTGACATTGGTAAACTCGTACAACGGCTTTATTTCCGCACCAAGTGAGTTGCATTATGTCCTAAACAGCTACATGACCGCCCTCAACACCGCTATCCAAGTGCATGTATGTACAGATATAGGGCGCATAGAAAACGTACGCATAAGCCCAGAGTTTTGGGCCAACTCTGGCTTGCCCAACGCGCCAAGCCTGGCCGCTGTAAGGGGGCGCACAAGGGCTTACGGTACAGGTTTTAGAATGCACCGCTCGGACTGGGAATATGTTGCACATTTGTATGTAACGGGCTACAACATAGGCATGTGGGTAGGGCGCGAGCCGGGCTTTGTACATTCGCCCAACGCGCAATTCTTTGATATCCGCCTTACAGACAATGTAACAAGCTTGTATGTGCAAGATGTTAACCCATATGGGTTGCTTATTTCAAATTCTATAATTGGCGGCGATACCGCGGTATATTTTTACGAGTATTTCCAGACCTCTGTACAGTTTAACGGGGTAGAATTTATAGGGCCTATTGTAAGTGACGGGCGCGGCGGGGTTATTTCGTTTGAGAGCTGCATATTTGACCACAATAGTGGCTATGCACTAGAAATAAACAGCGGCAACGTGATATTAACCCAAAGCCGGTTTGCAAGCCCAACGCGTCACATACACTTGGGTGATGATGTAAATACCGTCACGGCTTTAAACTCCGGCTATGGGCAACAACCATACCAGAGGCAAATTGCCATCACAGGCAGCGGGCAGTTGGTTGATGTAGTAAACAACGAAGCGTTTTTGATTGATGAAATCCCCTCAAACATAAGGACAGATATAGACATACACCCAAGGCCACCGCTGGACTATGTGCTAAGAGCCGACTTGCCAAGAGCCACAGAATTTGACAATGTCCGGCCAACTGTAGATGTATCCGCTGAGCTACAAGCATCACTGGACGCGGTTGCAGCACTTGGTGGTGGTACGGTATTTTTGCCAGCCGGCAGGTATCTGGTTAATAACCCCATAGTCATACCATCAAACGTAGAGTTAAGGGGTACGTGGGATGTCCAGCACCATACCCAAGGTGGCGGGACCGCGATTTTTACGGAGCATACAGGCGGGCATATGGGCGAAAGTGGGCCTTCGCTAATACAGTTGCAAGCCAACTCCGGCATAAGGGGCTTTAATATAGCCCAGACCAACCTGACAGAAGGCGGCTATACTGCCAACAACCCAAGGCGGACTCCTTTCTTGATACAGGGGCAGGGGCACAATGTGCATGCAATAAATATCACAATATCTTTAGGCGACAAGGGCATTGACCTTTTCACATACGACACTAGCGGCCATTATGTAGATTATTTTGCAGGGGCAATAACAAGGGCCGGCATATGGGTAGGCGGCGGTGCAGATGGTGGCTTTATTCGCAATATGCAGTTAAACCCGCACTATGCACTACGCTTCCCAAGGGGTGGCCAGGGTTATCCCAACCCAGGCAACGACGGCAACGGTTTTTACCTGTTTATCCAGGGCAATAGCAGTGCGCTGCGTTTTGGGGATGTTACAAACCAGACCATTTTTAACAATTTTGTTTTTGGCTCTGTTTATGGAATCCACTTTGTAAGAGACGAGATTACCGGGCAATACCCTGGTGAGATAACAGTCGTAGGGCATGGCTCGGATGGTTGCACTTTTGCCTTGAATGTAGAGTCCGCAGGGCCATATACCCGCATAACCGCCATTAACTCACAGCTAGTAAACACATATATCGTAGACCAGCCCGTGCGGGCATACGTGCTAATGGGAGACAGGGACCAACCCAACAATCCTAGAGTCCACCCAGATGCAGAGCTTACGCTGTTTAACACATCTTTCTGGGGGAGCCCCACGGTTGGCGCAATAATTAGTAGCGGAATAGTACGCTTTAGGCAAGCCAATTTCTCGCAAGTGGGGATGCCAGGGGTGGATGTGCTTGGCGGCAGTGTGTATACTTCTAGTTCGTTTTTTGCCAATGCCAGGTCGGGTCATGACTCTAGTGCCCATGTGCGTTTACATGAAAGCGGTAACAGGGTTAACTTTTCTAATAACTTCTATGTTGGTGGTATAGGCATTAACACGGCGCGGCCTATGTATTCCTTTGGTTCGGACATAGCAAGGTATTTCGACCCGAGTGTTATAACACTGTCTGGCATGGGAAGTGCGCGTTTTAACCCTGTCATAGACGGTGAAATGGAAGGTGACCTACATGGCTGGACACGTTCGCCCGCATGGTTGCGTTTTAACAATATAGACTTGGCAAATGGTATCGCAAGTTTCGCGTTCCAATATGCCCATGGGGCGGACCCTATACCGCTTGTGGCTGAGCTGCGGGTCGCGTTGGCCGGTACAGATATAACAGGGGCAGATGTTTTTGAGCTTACATCTCTTGTAGGCAGGATAGAAACAATGTCTACCAACACAGGGGATTGGCACGCGCCTGGCAATGTTGTGCTTGAGGAGAATATATATTACCCCGGCGGTGGGATGATGGATGTGTATGTGCTATTTATGCCTGGTGGGATTAATTTTGTGGATGTAGTAATTAACTTAAACATTGATGGTTAAGAGCCCGGTTTTGATGATTGGGCCAAAAGCGATTTGCCGTCTATGGACACAGCTTTTAAGGAGACTAATATGGACAACGAACTAAAAGGTAAAGTAGTAGCAGGGTACCAGGCATGGTTCCGCGCGTCTGAAGATTTGGATGACGGCTGGATCCACTGGAGCCGCAAACAGGCCCCAGGTACAGGAAAGCCCTCATTTGAAATATTCCCAGACACGCGAGAGTATCCAGAAGATGTGCTATACCCCTCTGGATATTCGCAATTGGGCGATGGACGTGAGTCAAAGCTGTTTTCTTCCCGTACAAGTCAAGCAATTGACCTCCACTTCTCATGGGCAAAGGACTATGGAATAGACTGCCTGGCCCTGCAGCGCTTCTACAGCGAAATAGTGCCCGAAAGGCTAGAATCCCACTACAACAAAGACCATTTGCAGTTTATTAAAGCATCGGCAGAGAAGCATGGCAGGATGTTCTATGTGATGTATGATTTTTCTGGCGCGGCGCGGCATGGCGATACAATTGTAGACGGCTGCACCAGCGACTGGGTTATCCAAGTCGAGGAATCAGGTCTAATAAACAGCCCCAACTATGCGTGCTATGAAGGCAAAAAAATTGTATGCCTGTGGGGCCTTACAGGACTAGACTCGTGGCGCTACCCGTCGGCAAAAAACGCACTGGCACTAATACAATGGTTTAGAAATCGCGGTTACTATGTTATTGGCGGCTTCCCAGACAACGATTGGGCGCTGGTTACAGATGATTATGCCGCAGTATACCGTGAGGCAGATATGATTTCCCCATGGGTAGTAGGGCGCTTTGGGCCTGGTGGTGTAGAAAAATGGTGGGAGCCAGTTTTCAAACGTGAGCGCGAATACTGCATAAAACACGGTAAGGCATACATGCCTGTGGCTTTCCCTGGGTTTGCATGGTGCAGCTTTAATGGCGGCTATGCAAACGCAATCCCAAGGCAAAGCGGGCAATTCTTTTGGGACCAGGCGAAGTTTTTGCTTACCCAAGGTATCGAAAATATCTACTTGGCTATGTTTGATGAATATGACGAAGCCACTGCCTTCATGAAGGCAGCGGAAGACTCTACACAAATACCTGTTGGGGAGTCGTATTTCCTTACGCTTAGTGTTGACGGTTATTGGCTATCGTCAGATTACTATCTGCGGCTTGCCGGGGCTGTGGGCCAACACATACGAAGCGGCCAACCCGTGAGTGAGGTCCCGCCTGTGGCACATTCTACTGGCCCGGTGTATTGGCGCAACGGCTTTGAGATGCGTGACTACTACCACATAGATAAAAAAGAGCATTATACCGCCACGGTAGATATAGGCCTGTTTGAAGATAAGCCCATGCAAGGCAATGTGACGGCTAGTGTTGTAGAAAGCAGTTACGGCAAAGGCAAATATGCACTTCACATAAAAGGTACCGGCACATACAAGATAGCAACTACTAAAATTGATTGTAAGAAGCCTCTAGCACTTACTTACGCCGCCAGTATAGAAGGGATACAGGTAGGGGTTGTGCTAGAAGACGGTAGTTGTATGTTTAAGCCAAGTGGAGAAGCGTTTTCTGTAACAGGCAAAATATACGGCATTGCTGTGTCTATAGGCGGTGGCGAGGGCTTTGTTGACGCAATTGTGTTGCAAGAAGCCTGAGAAAAGCGGCGTAGCCGTACTTTAATGAAAAATGATATAATCCTAATATAAACAACAATTGTTATAATATTTGGGGGAAATTGCATGAGAAGTGCGGTTATGCAAGCAATATTAGAAATATCATGTTTATTTATGATATCAGTAGCAATACCACTTGCCGCATACGCGTATCAAGAGCCAGAGCCCCGTATCCACATTGCACTTGGCGACTCTGTATCTGCTGGGTTTGGGGTAGACGATACTACCAGGTATACCGCTCTTTTTTCGGAAATGTTAAAACAAAGGGATTATATAAATAAATATGTAAACATGGCAGAAGACGGTTTTACCAGTGCCATGCTATTAAACTTTCTTAACAACATAGACGAGTATAGTCTAAGCCATTTCCAAGATGCATATGTAATAACCCTTAATATTGGTGGCAACGACATCCTTACTCCGCTAATAAGCTATCTCCCCACCCCAGAAGACGCCGCAAGCATGGTTTCAGAGCTATGGGAGTTTATACATGAAGCAATGGCCATCGTGCCAGAAGTAAGGGGTGTGGCCACCGAGTTCCAAGACGCACTAGACAACCTCAACCTCTGGCGAGTGTGGGAAATACCAGCCCTTAATAGAATGGTGCAAAGTGCAATGCCCGTACTTGGCGATGTAACAAGCTTGTTTGATAGAGTTGATAATCTTCAGCTTGTACAGCTGTTACCGCTTTTGAGCGGCGAGTTTTCACCTGAGCTGGAAGCCGCATTAACAACCGGTGCAGCCGCATTTGAAGATAATTTTAACGAGATACTAGCATGGCTTAGTATTCATGCACCGGAAGCGGTGATTATTGTCAACACGGTTTATAACCCTGTGCCAAATCAGCTTTTGGGTATGTCGCTAGAAGGGCTTTCTTATAGGGCCAATGAGCTAATAGTATTTATAAACGGCACAATATTAGAAGGAAGTGAAGCAAAAGGGTACTTGGTAGCAGACGTATATACCGGCTTTGCAAGCGAGCCGGATAGTATTATGAACTTTTTTATGGATACAACTGCGCTTACCTTCTCTTTTGACATAATCCACCCCAACGCGGCTGGGCATGAGTTGATTGCAGGTCTTAACTATGAGTTGTTTAATACGCGGTAGAGGATAGACATATAAGCCGATACAGCCTATAATCTAATCGTACAACAACCCCAATGGGAGTGGATGGTTGCTGGTGTGGCCCCTGGTCTTCAAAACCTTTTGCAGCCAAATTAAAATAAATTTTTATCAGATGCACAAACCCTTCAAAGCCAATGACAGTAAGCCTTTGAGGGGTTTTTCTATTTCCTGTTAAACTCTTGATTTTCCTGTTTAGCCCTTGACAACAAGTGATATTTCTTTATGATAAGTGATAAACAAGTGATATAAATATCATTTATCACAGCAAGGATTAGGAAGGGGTAAACACAAGTGAAACGAAAAAAAGGCGAGGGCATGATTCGGGAGTATGAACCGGGAAAATGGTTAGCCAGATTAACAATAAACGGTAAACAGAAAGCGTTTTACGGAAAATCTGAAAAAGAAGCAACAAAGAAGTTGAATGAGTTTAAACTCAAAATCAGCAAGGGTAAGAGAAACCTTAGAAATATACAATACTCTGACTTCTTGGACATATGGCTTAAACGTAAAAAGATGGAGCTAAAACCACAATCATATCATAGACTTGTCTATACAGTTGACGGACATATAAAACCTACAATCGGGTTCTATCTTCTTGATAAAATTGATGATGCACTAATCCAAGAAGAAGTAATTAACGCCAAGTCAAAAACGCACTCCTATTCCTCTGTGAAAAAAATTTATGATGCATTAAATGAGAGCCTAAGGTTTGCCAAGAGCAACGGAGACATTACCCATAACCCTGTTGACTTGGTGGTCATGCCGACACAAGCAAGTAAAACATTTGCCAATAAGAAAAAGGAAGCTGGAGGCAACATTGAGATATTATCAACCGATGAAATAAAGCGTTTTATTACAGTTGCACCTGCTGCTTATAAAAGCGGCAAGCCCATTTTCCCCAATGGCATGATGTTTATTCTTATGCTTAATACGGGCATCCGTATTGGTGAGGCAGTAGCGGTTAGCTGGGAGGATTATGATGATGCAGATAAGACGCTAAGAATAAGTGCCAGCATAATCCAAAACAAAGATGAAGCCGGTAGGAACTTTATTGAAAGGCAAGAAAGCGTGAAAACTAGAAATAGCGAGAGGATACTCAAACTAAATTCTAAAGCACTAGATGCTCTACCCACTAAAAAAAGCTCTGGCTATATTTTTTGCACAAAAGATGGCAACCCTATTCATCCAAGGTCTGCCCGTGACATGCTAGATAGGATGCTAGTAAGAGCAGAAATCCCACATAAATCAACCCATGTATTCAGACATACATTCGCCAGTAGGCTATTTGAAAAAGACGTTGACGTTAAAGTTGTTTCAGAATTGCTTGGACATGCAAGTGTAGCAACTACCTACAATACCTATATAACGCTTATAAAGAAGCGAAAGGCTAAGGCGATGGAGGCCATTGAAGATATGTATTGATGAAACTAAAATACCCTTCCTGATTAAACGCCCTAAAAGGCAACCACTAAGGAAGGGTTTTTTGTAGTCATAAAACCTCTGTTTGTCTAATCGTTCCATTGCTCCTACTAAGGTATAGGTGCAATGCTATACAAGCGTTTCTTTCTCTCCTAACAACCACAGGATATCAACATTCATTGCCTTAGCAATAGTAATTAGTTCCGAGTCAGAAACAATTCGCTCTTCATTTTCAATTTTGGATAGCGTAGATTGAGATATCTGTAAGCCGCCCAAATGTAGTTTTGCCAATAAGTCCGACTGATGCATTGGGGGATTCTGCATAGCACGGTATATCCGTATTTTGCGACCAATAATATTCTTGCCCACTGTACACACCCCTTTTAAGCAATTTTTATTCTGAATTGGATTTTATATGACGTTGTGCTACAATGTTTTACGTATCAGAATAAATATTCTTAATTGGAAAGTGAAATGAAAATGAAATATGCTTTTATAAGAAATGCGCTTGCTATTGGTGGTTTGCTTGTCATAATATATTTATTGTTCCTATTCACTAGCGGTAGACACATGCACCAGCGACTAAGTGGAACTTGGATTAGCGAATGTAGGCGAATTGAATATGCATTTAACGATAGCGAGTATACGCTTAATAGAAACAGTACCGGCACGTTTAGAGTGCGTGGGAGTAGAATCATATTTATAGAATATGGACGCTCCTACCATGTAAGGGTGACACGCACATATATGATTTTGGACGGGGTTCACTACCTTAGAAACGATTGAAGGAAATGGAAATTTTATTTACTATACCTTTGCGTACACTAATTGATTATGAAATATTGCCCAAAACAATACCCCCTGCTATAATTAGGCTCAATGTTTCATTTGATTTAAATTAATAATAATTGCTGAAATGTGAAAGAATAGGTTTTCCATTTTATTTGTAGTAGGGGTGTTGTAATGAGCAATCCGAGAGGCTACAAAAAGGCACTTGTAATATTTATTGATATTCTTGGTAGCCAAAGCCGTAATGACTTTCATGAGCTATACGAAATAAATGAATTGTTTCACAGTGAACTTTTAGGCAATCAGAAACAAGAGCGAGAGTATGTAGCATACAGACGTCACATATATACTTTTTCAGATTGTGCATATATATTTTATGATTATAAGGATAACGTAGAAATAGCACGACAAAATCTAGGTGCCTTATTTGAGGTTGCCTTATGTAATTGTGAGCCTTTACTCTTGAAGTTTTTAAGTAAGGGATTAATCTTTAGAGGTGGAGTTGCATATGGAGATGTTTATTATGACGAGAGTAAAAATATGTTTTTTGGTGAAGCTGTAAATAAAGCATTTAAATATGAAAACGATATAGCAAAATATCCTCGGATAATAGTTGATAAGTTTGTAGGTGATACTATAACTCATCATTTTAAAAAAGTAGTTCAGCATTACGATAAAAGCAATATGTCAAATTTCATGCCAAATCCTAAAGAACAGGATGGATGTATTGTAAAGTTAGATACTGATGGGCAATATCATTTGCACTATTTAAATTCAATACAACAAGGCATGGATTACAGCGCAATAATCGGGCAGAGCAATTATGACTTGATAACTACCATTATTTCTACATGTGACAAACAAATAAATAGTTTCTCAAAAAACAGTAATATTCGTTCAAAATATGAATGGTTAAAAAAGTATGCGATGCAATCTTCTAATGATGAAATCGGTGAACCCTTGGTGTATCAAAAACCTTTTTGGGATAGATTACTCGGCAAGCTATTTAAGAAAAATCGAAAAGAAGATATATTTAAACAGATGTTTAATAACAATACAATAATGATGATGTCAAATGTAGGCATCCCATTTGATGAAGATAGTCATTTAAAAACCGTTTTAAATTATATCGAGCAAAATGAATTTGATGTAGTAAACGAACTTGAGAAATCAGAGGATAGTGTAATCGACTTTAGTGGTTTCGGTGATATTCTCGAAGTGTTTGGAAAGAAAAAGGTAGAACAGCGTTGGAATACTCTTTACACGGCAATGAATGCATACATAACGAAGAATAACTTGTGTGATTTTGCATATGTAGACAACGGTTTGCTTTCCATAGCTCTAGTTGATTATTTCCATGATGTTCAAAGGATAGTAAGCCCCCCTATAATTGATGATGAAACTATAATCGCATATACAGCTTATTGGATATTGCATATAAGACCTATACAAGTATATGATAAAATACACTCCAGTAATAGTGAATTAGCATTTATAAACGAAAAATTCGTAGCGCAATACCTATCTGCATTTATTAGTGGGTATAGAGAGTGTAGCAATGCTCCTTATTATTCAGATGACAAACTAGAAGATAATTCTGAACCCATCTTATACTCTCTTATTAATAAATCACCCAGTGCGCAATGCATAAAAGGATTATTAAATATTCTTTTAATTGGCAAAACCCTTTATGAAATTAATAAATAACATTCACGACTAAGCAGTTTTAAAATTCAATTGTTTATGACTATAGCTACCATTTATATTTTATAAGGGGGGATTTATCCTATGAGACATAAAATTACATCTGTGATAAAAGCATTATGTGTAGCTTCAGTGGTTCTTGCTATAGTATTTTTATCTGCTGCTGCTACTTGGATTTTATTGACAGACAGGTTTTTTTCGGAATACTTAATTGTTTTATCCTCAATTTTAAGAAACAGTGGAGTTCACTCTACATTGCTTGCTGCGGTTGTTGCAACTGTTGCATTCCAAAGCATTAAAGATGCAGACACAAAGAACAAAGAATCAGAAGACAAGATAAAACAAATAGGTCAATATACAATAGCGTTTCAGTTAGAAGAAAAGCAAGGCATACCGATAACAACATGTGGAACTATCATAGTAATTGAAAATGATAATGACTATCTTCTCGAATACGATGATGTAATAAACGATGAATCCCTTATTCCGTTTGCAATCCAATTTTTAACATCCAGTGATATATCCACTAATCTACAATGCATAATGGCATTTGGACATGATTACTTTATAGAAAACCAAAAAAAAATAATCAGTAATTATTATGACTATTGCGAAAAACAAAATCTTCCAAATCCATTATATTGCGCAGCACGGCAGACGAACCCCCTTTTAGAGTGCGAGAAACGAAATCGTTTTGTAGAAATCTTTATAAGAGTGCCTCAAAATATTTGTTATAAGTCAATATGGATATCAGCAATAACTGACCAAGGTGTTTTATTGTTTATTAAAGTTAAACTGCGTTTAGAGAATTTTGAGAACAAAAGATATCATTGTCGATTGATTAGTCAGTTTAGTCATTCAATAGAGAATGGAAAAGTTAATCCCCTGTATTATTAGTTCAGGCTGGGAATGGCTGTGATATACTGTCTATATAATACAAAATTGAAACAATACTTATTTGCTTTAGTGAACTCAACTTTTACTATAAACTTTGAATAGAATGAAAATAACTATAAACCAAAAATTAATAAAAAGATTTGTACCGATAAATAATCTTGATACTATTATCATTCCAAATAACAACACTGAAAACATCCATACGGAGCGTGCGAATTTTTTTGTCGGAGAATTTTTAGGGCCACAAAACAATAGGAAGAAGCAGTTTGATAAGCAATATATCAAGATTATGTCAGAAGCGAAAAGAGTAGCAAGAGTAGAGTCACCTTGGACTTTATCAATAATAAATGCAAGAACAATAGTTAAAATGTATGGACAGAGTTTTATTACTGTATTTTCAATTTTGTCTCTATCAAAGTTGTTCATGCTCATCCCCCTATGTCTATAGTAAGTCTTTGAACTAGCCTACCTGACCAATAACATTATACGAGGGGTTATTTTGAATTATGCCAAGCTATCAAATCAATGACTCACTTTACTAAAATGAGGAGGTTATAAATGCAAACAGATGAAGCATGTAGATTAAGAAAGGAGTGGGGAGACAAGCCATGTAGTCACCCCAATACTGAAAGAGAGTATTTTTTAGGGGCAAGCACGGGTGATTTCGTCTGCACATCTTGTGGCGAGTCGTTTAACAATCATGAACTTCAACGAGTAAGAAAACTTAACATAGAGAAAAATGAATCACAATAAAAAGATTGCTTCATTATCGGAGGATGCAATGGAATACATTGAACAACTAGCAAAGCATTTTCGTGGTGCGATAGAAATTGCAAAAAATGCAGATGAGTTCAGGAGTAATAGCTTCTCCAGATTTAATAATTTCTCAGGGTTTCCACGAGAGTGCTGTGACGATGCTTCTATTTTGTTAGCGGAGTATTTATTAGTACATGATATCATTACAGATAATGTTTTTGGTAACTACAAGGGCTATCCCCATGCATGGTTACTAGATGAACATGATAACTTTATTGATATTACTGGCGACCAGTTTAACAATAATCGTGATTTTCCGTATAGTATCGAATCTGTTTATGTTGGAGCTGACAATGATTTCCATAGGCTCTTTAAAAATAGAACAATTCGTGCAGACCGTGGAATAGATAGTTTAGGAGATGGATGCCAGCCAAGATTAAATGATTTATATAGTAAGATTATCAAGCACATTAAATAAAATCAGAGTTTGATAACCACTAAGGGAGCGAGATAACAACGCTTCCTTTTTTGTTGCCATAAAGCCATAAGCCTGTAGCTGCCGGTAATACATTCGGAGCATGGAAAATAGCTCCGCTGCGTTTCAGTTAGTAGGTGCGCCACACCCCAACCAAGCCAGCAACATCAAGATGTGAAACATCCCCTTCTAACCCATGCAAAGCCTTAATTTTAGCCACTTTTCCGTTTTGACGACCACGCCAATAAATTTGTATTCTGCATTTGCAAGCCCGCTTCAAGGGTAGCGAATAC
>WQVY01000012.1 GCA_009785605.1 Defluviitaleaceae bacterium
TCTATAAGTTGGGGAGTGTCGTATATGCCTATGTTGGGGGCTCTGCTGTCTAATATAGACAGCTCTACCGCTAGGTTAATGGGATACAACTGGTACCAACTTGGATACATGGGCAGGTATATAAAGCCGTTGTTTCGCCAGTCCCAAAATACTCTTTCGTTATCTAGGCCGTATAGCACTATGTTTGTGCCGTGTTCTTCTAATAGTGGCGGTATTGTTTCTGTCATAAACATGGCAAAGCTGCTGCCGCATTGGATAGCGCCCGCTATATCTACTTCTACAAACGCAAGCCCTATTTCGGCGCTTTTTTCGCGCATCATGCCGTGAATGTAGGATTCTACATATACTTCATCATCCCAAGTCATGGTGTCATAAAAAAAGATTAGTGTGTCTGCCCCAAGCTCCATGGCGTTTGAAGGGAAGCGTCTTGTCATTTCTTCTGTATCAATGCTTAGGATTAGGTTGGCGTTGGGGTTGGTTGTTGTATAGTAGCCTATATATGCGATGAAGATATCGTTTCTTTGCTGGCGCAGTATGTTCACTATATGGTCTGTCCCGTAGGTTGCAGGGTCTATTATTAGTACGCCTATTTCTGTGTTTTGTGCTATTTTGGTTATCATATCTTCAGTTTCTGTGGCGGTAACATTGTGGTTGTGCGTTGGCCAGGTGTAGATTATTACGTTTTCTGGGCCGTGTTCTTCTGTTAGTGCTATGACCCAGTTGCTGCTATGGTGGGCGCTTTGGGTGAAGCTTTCTTGCGTGATTATTGCTATTTTGCCAGGTAGGCTGGGAGCGCTATTTTGCGGACTGTTGTCTTGTGCCTCGCTGTCTTGCGAACCGCTGTCTTGTGGCTCGCTGTCTTGTAATTCTATGACTTGTGACTCACTGTCTTGTGATTCTTCCGTAGGATAATGCACATGCACTGGGTGGCTAACGCATGCCGCGAGTACAAATAAAATTGACAGTGCAATTGTGCATATGATTATTTTTTTCATGTATATGTTATTCCTTTCGCTGTGCGAAGTCGCCGTTGTCGGAGTTGAATATAGCTTCTTAGTTATGTGTCATCCATATATCCCAAAACTGCTCTACCCATGTTTCCCTATGCTCTATGATATATACAGCATCTGCGATAACCCAGTTGATATTGGTGTTGGCTACCGGGATGCCATGAGGCTGCACGTCGCTGCGCACTGCCCTTCTTTGCAGGTTGGCTTCTATAAAGGTTTGGACTTCGTAAGATGTAATAAAATCGATAAAAGCCTCTGCTCCTTCGCGGTTGATGGCACCGTTTACAATGCCGGCAACCGTTTGTGCGGGTATGACACCTTCATCTATATACACTACTTTTATGTGCGCGTTTGTTTCTGCATATGATAGGAATGCATCTTCGTATGTAAGGCCCACAATAAAGTCACCGTCTAATACACCCCTATGTACAGCGGCAGAGTCGGGAAGAATAATCCCGCCAATGTTTATAACAAGCTGATTTATGTATTCCCACCCAGTGTGGGGGCTGTCGCTACCCATTGCATATAGTTGGCTAGTAAGGTGGCAAAAGGATGTGGGTGTAGCCGACGGGTAAGCTATGGCGATACGCCCGCGCAGTGCAGGGTTAAGCAGACATAGGTACCCGTTAATTTCTATGTCACTAACCATATCCGTGTTAATTATTAAGATACCGGCGTTGGCAGTAAAACTGGTTAGCACACCCGTGGTATTTTTGTGGCTTGGTAATACAAACGGCTCATTTATGGAAGTAAAACTTCCAAAAAGGTCTAGCTGTGGGGCAACAGCAAATATACTGCCCCCCCACATAAGGTCAGCTTGTGGGTTGGCGGCTTCGGCGCGCAGCCTTGCCAGGGTATGCGTTGTGCTGGCAGTATAAAGTTCTACGCTTACATTGTAGCGTTCTTCGAACATTTCTATTATAGGCGCGGTAAAGTCTGATGAAAATGTTGAATAGACGACCAAGGTCGTGCCACCGATACCTATGGCAACATCTATATCACTATCAGTCCCGGGCCCAGGCTGGTTGTTATACCTATTGCAGGCCGCCAACATCAGCACCAATACCACCACAATTGCCAATACCATGGGCAGAGCTCTTAAAATTTTGTTGCATGTGCTTGCCATTGGGGTTCCACCATTCGAACATATATGTAGTATGGCAACAGTATACATACCGTGCCTTTGTGATACAAGGGTTATCGTATAACAAAATAGTGAAACATTATGAAGTTACTATAAAAACCTTTATCGGTATCATCAAAACCCAAATTTAAGTTACTATGCCAAATAACTAGTGCCAAGAAAGACCGGGGATACGCCCTCAAGTATCTTTATTATATTATCGCCAATAGCTGTAGGAAATAGGCGAACATCACTTACAATGTTAGTGTTTATTTTGTCTATGTCCACCCACATGCTATCCACTTGCATACTATCTTTTTCTGAAGGCTCTACCTTTTTCTTATCCAAGACTTCGCAAACAAAAACATGATATATCTTGTGGCTATGCTCCGCGTCGTTTTTTCTGGCATCTTCATTTGTGGTTATAGCCTCATACAGGGCCGCAAATCTTACAGGGGTAACGGTATACCCCGTTTCCTCTAGGCATTCGCGGGTAACAGCTTCATGCAAAGTTTCGTATTGGTGCTGGCCGCCGCCAGGCAATGTAAAATAATCACCTGTTTGCTTGTCGTGGCATCTGTTAACAAGCATCTTATTATCTTTGATGATTATGGCTTTTACTGTACTCCTGATACTCATACATACCTCCTTATTCAAATACAATCCCCAACCGCTCTTGGGTGTATTCTTGTATTATGGCCATGTTTTGGCTGCCACCAAAGTCTGCAAACATGCTTGCGCCGTAGTATGCCTGTGCAAAGTACGGGATGCTTTCGTCTTTTTTGCCCAGCTCTAGTAGGCAACAGGCTTTGTTTATGGCAAAGTCGGGGAGGTTTTGCAGCCTCCGGCCCCTGAGTTCGAAGGTTATACCTTCATCTATTATTTCAATTGCTTCTTCATAGTTTGCCATCAGGCTTAGAGTTTTAGAGTAGTTGTATAATAGCGCGCCGTACATACGGGCTTTTTCTAGCTCGTCTACATAACTGTTGTCCATGCTGTGTTTTAGCTTTTTGTACATTTTGGCGGCGTGGGCATAGTCACCTGCGTCCCTGTAGTGCATAGCTATCTGGTTTAACAGCGAGATTTCGTAGTAGGCCAGTGGGCGGGCTACGATGTTTTCGATGTACTGGTTGTCACGTTCATCAAAACCCGGCCATGTGATTTGCAGCGCTTCACGCAACATAGCTAGGCAGTCTGGGGTTGGGCCATTTTTGGCGCTATAAATTATGGCTTTCATTTTTTTGATAAATTGCAAACATATACCCTTTTGGAATGCCCTTTTGGCTTCTAGCTCTTTGAGCAGTTCCTCCGCGGCTTCGTATTCGTGGCTTACCGCCAGGGCTATGATTTTGTCACGCATCTGCTTCTCGTCAAAATCCTTACCAGAGAGGAATGTATTTAGATAATAATCTATATGGCGGCCCAGCCGCTGCATTATGCCTTCCATCCCGTATACGTTACCGGTGATTTGGTTTTTTTCTATCTTGGATAGGTTGCCGGTACTGTATATGCCTTGGCACAACTGGTCTAGGGTAAGGTTGGCTTTCTTGCGTAGTTTTAATATAAACTCGCCTATATTGGCACAGGCCACAATTTCGCCGCGGTTGTATGGCTCGTGTGGGAGGGGTAGGCTTGTTAGTACCTCTGTACTATAGGTATCAAAGGTCATATTTAAATCTTTGGCTAGGGTCATCACTTTTTGGGCTTTGTTTTTATCACGTACTAGACTATAGCCGAAGTATGCCGCCTTTAACAAGCTTTGGCACCTGTCTTCCATGCCCATGCCATAATAACTTTTGGCTCTGTTGTACAAAAAGTCTGGCATATATTTGCCTTGTTTTCGCCAGTATGATATACGCGCACCCTCTTTTGCGGCTTCGTAGGCGCTGGCATGGTCATTTGCCTCTAGCTGATATGCAGATAGCGTTAATAATACTGGGCCTAGCTGACGCTCACGCTCGCAGTCATCTACCGGCAGCTTTGACAGGCCAGCGCGGACGTTTTCTAGCAAGCTTATGGCTTCGCTTAGCTTACCGTCTTTGTATAGCACACGGGCTTTGGTATGCAGCAGCTCAGATTCTTCAAAGATTAGTATTGCATCGGCCACCGTACACTCCCGGTATTCCGGAAAAGTTATGTCCAGACCTTCTTCTATCAGGGGTAGGATTTCATGGGTACACGCACCAGTTTGTTCTAGATATCTTGCGCGGTGGCTAAGTATAAACTGGCGGTTTATACCTTCCTCAAAGCCGTCTAGGGTATCGAAAAGCTTTAATATTTCCCCTGCCTGGGCTACATTGCCCCTGTCTAGGGCACATATTAGCCTGTCACGCCAGGCTATTACCTCCGGTGGCTGATTCTCTAGTAAGGGTATCAAAAATTCGCCCATCTGGACGGACAATGTATCCATTAGTATTTGCAAGTTTACCGGGTCAGTCTTGTGGCGCTCATGTTCTAGACGGAAAAAATGCAGGCTTTCTAAGCCACTTTCGGCCAGTAGCTCGGGTTGGGTCATGGCTTTTCTTAGGCGTACCAGTTTTATTAGGTATCCAGGCTGGATGCTAGACATATGTTTTTCCTTTCGGTTGTGCGGGATTGGGTGATGTAATTATGCATTATTATGTTTGACGAGACAAGACGATGCTGTCGCAATTTATTTTTAGTCGGCCCCTCTGTACGAGCGCGGGACAGATAAAAGCAGCATCAAGGGGAGATAGTCCCGAGCCGGTGAGTAAATTGAGCTAAGCACGCGCTTTTCCTACGCTGGTGGCGTGGGAAAGCGCCACGCCAATGCGCTCCGGGCGCTTTACAGACGCTCACTTTACTCACCGGCTCGGGACTATCTGGCTTGTGGGTGGTTATACTCCTCGGATGTGTACTATGCGGGGTGGAAATTACGCTGCTTTGGTAACTATGTGATAAAATAGTCTCATTAGTTGTTGTCCATAAATATTGCTAATTTATATTATCGGAGGGAATACTAATGTCAGGGAAGCTAATAGAGAGTGCCATCAAAGAAAAACTTACTGATGAAAAACAAAAAAATGTATTACGTTTTATTGCATCCATGCAGGAGAATGGATTTACATTTAATTATTGGTCTGATGGTGATTGCGAAGGATGGGACCCCACTTATAACGGAAAGGGTATTGGTTGCGCACTTGTTCATGATAATTTTATGTTCTTCATAGGTCTTACGTGGGGCTCTGGACGCAATGACATAGAAGCGGACGATGAGTTGAGAGAGTTTGCCTGGTCGTCTACGACCATTTGTCCACAAAGGCCATGTAAACCGCCGTACTGTCAAGGCGAAAACCATAGCAAAAACCGCTGGCAGATATTTGGAAAGCAATACGAAAGCACCTGTCACTCGCCTTTGCAATTCATTGACCCTGATGCACAAACATTGGATAACATACTGAAGTTGCTTGTAGCGACTAAATAAATCAGAAGCTGTGTTCATAGACGACAATACCGAGTAGCAGTTACCCATGAAAATAAACTTAATTATATACCTGCACTCATATCCGCAGTTTAATGTGATCGCTTTTGGCCCAATCATCAAAACTGCCATATTGTATAGCAATTTCCCCTTTAAACGGTCTCGCCCGAGCCGAAAATAGCGGACGCTTCAACGCTTTTTTGGCGACAGGCGAGGCCGATTTAAAGGTGAATTGCGGTAGTTCCCACACCAATTTGAGTATCACCGTCTATGAATACAGCTTCTCGGCAGCGTTTACCTTTAGGGGAGGTTAACATTTGGATACATACAACCAATTTTATGGTGACGGCACACTAAAAATTCAAGACACGATTAACAATATGTGGGATTATTACGTGGTGTGTCACGGAAAATACCATGCCTTGTTTGTAGCCGATACTGTTGAATATATACTAGCTTCGCTATCCTACGACACAAAAATTATTGAACTCGGTAAAATTGCAGGTCTATTACACGACATTGGATGTATAGTAGGAAGATGGAATCATGCCGAGATGAGCGCAGCAATTGCGTCTGTTTGGCTTGAAGCCACACCGTTATCACAAGAAGAAAAAACTATCATCATACAGGCCATAAAAAATCATTCCAAAGGTCAAATATATTCAAGCGCAGTTGATGCGGCGTTATATAGCAAAATAATTCGAAATCGGTCTCGCCCGTCGCCGATTTTGCCTTGAAGCGTTGGCAAATTCGGCTCGGGCGAGGGCCGTTTCTCATTGATTTTGCTGTATATCGCAGATAAAATTGACGTATCAAAAAAGAGAAACTTAAACCCAGATTCAACCCATGCCCGTTATAAAGAACTGTCAACTATAGACGATGTAAAAGTAAACATTGCAGACAAAGTAATGACGATCAATTACATCACGACAGAAGTATTTGCAATCAACACAAATGAAAGACCCTATAACTCACTGATTTTGGCTGCGCAGTATTTAGGCTGCGCATGTCATTTCCAAATAAATGGCAAGGAAGTGTTGTTTGTTTGATGAACATCAAACTACGTCATCCCCACCTCTCATATAACATCCTACAAAATTAGACTATACAAAAGCAGCCCACAAGCCTGGAGTGGGGCAAAGCAGTTGCAAAAGCGAGCGCTTGCTAAGCGCCCGAAGCGCATTGGCGTGGTGCCTTTCCACGCCACCAGCGTAGGAAAAGCGCGTGCTTAGCTCGCGTTGCAACTGCTTTGCCCCACTCCGTCCTGATAGCACTTTAACTTTACGCACATTTGCCTATATCTATAGCTACGGAAATCAATTTTGCCAACCAGCTCATCGTAGGGGCGGCAAAATGTCGCCCCTACGAACACAAAATTGATTTCCATTGCCTTTCTGCCCCCAAACCCCGTACATGTAAAGCCGTGCTTTAGCAAGCACGCCTTTATTTACCCGGGGCCTTTTGCATTGTAATATTGCCGCAACAGCAAAAACAGAAGGAGGAACAGATTATGAACATGCAAGAAATTGGCCTGCGGATATCCACAATGCGCAAACAGAAGGACATGACCCAGGTAGAGCTTGCCGACAAAATGAACGTAAGCTACCAGGCGGTTTCTAGTTGGGAACGGGGGCTTACTATGCCGGATATTTCAAAGCTTCCTGATATTTCTCAGGTGCTTGGGGCGACAATCGACGAACTGCTTGGCGATGTTAAGCAGGCAGAAATGGTAAAAAATGTGCTAACAAATAACACCGAGCAGTATGTGGCTGAAACGGAGATTCACGCCGAAGATTTGACGGATGTGGCCCCAATCCTAAAACCAAGCCAGGTAAATAATCTTGCAGAGAGTGTAAAGAAAATTGAAATGCGCGACATCATTAGGCTTGCCCCCTTCCTAAACAGAGATGTTTTGCGTCACCTAGTTGCGAAGGCGGAAGATACGGGCGATATGGATACGATATCTTCCCTTGCCCCATTCCTGGACAAAGACACATTGGACGAGATGGCGGCAAAAATTGAAGAGGTAGATGGCTTAAAAGGATTGCGAAGGCTTGCCCCTTTTCTAGGGGAAAAAACTCTTGCTAGGCTGGCAATGAAGGCCAAAAACAAAAATGACATTGATGGCTTGAAGGCCATCGCCCCCTTCCTTAAAAGCGACACCGTTGACGAACTGGCAAGATCAATTGAAGACATAGGTGGCATTGACGCAATAAGAAGGCTCTTCCCTTTCCTAAGCAAAGCCATGGCAAGCGAGATGGCTTCCAAGGCAATAAACGTGGGGGATATGAAAGGATTAAGGCATTTAGCACCGTTTATCGATTCTGATTTGCTAGGTAAGCTGGTTCTGGAATCGGTGGACATGGAGAATATACCCAGAAAGACGACCATCGGGGATGTTACAGTTATAGGGGATTTTACAGAAAATTAGGCCAAGGGCCGCGACTTGCGACAAGGCACACGGAACGCAATAATCTCTTGCGTTCTGTGTGCCTTGTCACATTCGTGCGCCAGGGGATAATTCTGCTTTTATATAAGCATATTCATCCAAGTTAATTTCCGTGATCTTTAGCCAACGCCCCTTGCTTTTGGATATCTTAAAATGCTAGAATAATTCGTAAAACCCAAGAACCACTGTAGATTTGCAAAAATAATCATATATTCCGAAAGGGGCAACAACATGTTAAACAAGAAAACAGTAAACGACCTAAACGTAAAGGGCAAACGCGTACTAGTGCGCTGTGACTTTAACGTGCCTATCATCGACGGCGCTATCACAGACGAAAACCGCATACTAGCAGCGCTACCTACGCTAAAGAAGTTAATCGCGGATGGCGGGCGCTTGATACTATGCTCACATTTGGGCAAACCCAAAGGGCCGGACCCAAAAGCTACTCTAGAGCCGGTTGCAGCACGTCTTTCATCGCACTTGGGCAAGCCTGTGAAGTTTTTGGCTGATGATGCTGTTGTAAGTGATGCTGTGCGCGCAGCCGTTAACGAAATGAAAGATGGCGATGTAGCACTACTGCAAAACACCCGCTTCCGCGCCGAAGAAACCAAAAACGGCGAAGCTTTTTCCAAAGACCTGGCCTCTCTTGCAGATGTGTTTGTAAACGATGCCTTTGGCACAGCCCACAGGGCACATTGTTCTACTGTAGGTGTTACGGCGTTTGTACCAGAATCTGCCGTAGGGTACCTGATGCAAGAAGAACTAAAATTCCTGGGCGGCGCAATACAAAACCCAGCACGCCCCTTTGTGGCGATTTTGGGCGGCGCTAAAGTTTCCGACAAGATACTGGTTATCAAAGAGCTGCTTAATAAAGTTGACAAGCTAATCATAGGTGGCGGGATGGCGTATACGTTCTTTGTTGCCCAAGGCCATACCGTTGGCGACTCATTGCTAGAAGTAGACAGGGTCAAAGACGCTAAAGAAGTTATTGAGCTGGCCAAGGCAAAAGGCGTAGAGCTGTTGCTCCCAGTTGATACGGTTGTTACCCAAGAATTTAACCGCGATGCCGCATACAAGACCGTACCATCAAGCGGCATAGAAGACGGCTGGGGCGGCTTGGATATAGGCGAAAAATCCCGCGATATTTTCACAGCGGCACTTGCCGGTGCCAAGACCGTAATCTGGAACGGGCCCATGGGTGTGTTCGAGTTCCCCAACTTCGCAAAGGGTACACTGGCGGTAGCACAGGCCATGGCCGCACTTGATGCTACTACAATAATAGGCGGCGGTGACTCTGCAGCGGCGGTTAACCAGCTTGGCTATGGGGATAAGATGAGTCATATCTCTACCGGTGGCGGCGCTTCTTTGGAGTTTTTAGAGGGCAAGGCATTGCCCGGAGTTGAGGCGGTGCAAAATGCGTAAGAAGATAATTGCTGGCAATTGGAAGATGAACTTTACACCCGCAAGGGCAGCAGAGTTTGCCAATTCCCTTGTTAATACGATAGATGACGCAGCCGACAATGTTGAAGTTGTGCTGTGTGTACCCTATGTAGCAATAGACCATGTACAGTACGAGCTAGACGGTACAGACATAAAAGTAGGCGCACAAAACATGCACGCCGAAGATAAAGGCGAGTTTACAGGCGAAATATCCGGCGAGATGTTGGCTGCAATGTGCGTGCCCTACGTAATAATCGGCCATTCGGAGCGTAGGAAGTACTACAACGAAAGCGATACAGACGTTAATAAAAAGGCGCACAAGGCTTTAGAAATGTACATTACACCCATTGTATGCGTTGGCGAAACGCTGGAACAACGCAAAAATGGTGAAGTAGACAATGTCCTAACACAACAGACGCACCTAGCCCTTGTCAATTTTAAAACCGAAGATATCCCCAAAATAGTAATAGCATACGAGCCAATATGGGCCATAGGTACAGGCGAAACAGCCACACCGGAACAAGCTCAAGCTGCTTGCAAAAAAATCCGTAGTGTTATCAAGCACGAGTTTGGAGAAGATGCGGCAGAGGCTATCCGTATCCTATATGGCGGAAGCGTTAATCCCAGCAATGCCAATGAACTGTTTGCACAACCCGACATCGACGGCGGCTTAGTAGGCGGCGCAAGCCAAAAGCTGTCCTTCGCCGAAGTGGTGAAAGCGGGGCAAGCCAATGCATAAAGACACCACAGTACTAATGATACTAGACGGCTACGGCCTAGCCCCCAACTCCCCCAGCAATGCCATCCATCTAGCCCAGACCCCACACCTGGACTGGCTGATGCAAAAGTTCCCATGCGAGCCGGGAGCCGCTGCTGGCATGGATGTAGGCCTGCCAGACGGCCAGATGGGCAACTCCGAAGTAGGCCACACCAACATTGGCGCTGGCCGCATAGTGTACCAGGAGCTCACGCGCATTACCAAGTCCATCCAAGACCGCGACTTCTACGAGAACGAAGCCCTGCTGGGTGCAATAAACAACGCCAAAGCCCACAACTCGTCACTTCATTTATATGGCCTACTGTCTGACGGCGGTGTACACAGCCACAACACCCACCTCTACGCCCTACTAGAAATGGCAAAAAATCACGGCCTTACCAAGGTATACGTGCACGCCTTCCTAGATGGCCGCGACACCCCACCTACCTCTGGCCTTGGCTTTATTAAGGAACTGGAAGCCAAAATTGCCGAGATAGGCGTTGGCCAGGTTGCTACAATCTCTGGCCGTTATTATGCCATGGACCGTGACAACCGTTGGGAGCGGGTACAGCTTGCCTACGACGCACTAACACAAGGCAAGGGCCAAGTTGCCACAAGTCCCACCGCGTGTATGGAAGCCACATATGCCGCCAACTTAAACGACGAGTTCGTAATCCCAACAATAATCACAACCAACGGCCAACCCACCGCTACAATACAAGAAAACGACTCTGTAATCTTTTTCAATTTCCGGCCGGACCGCGCACGGGAGATTACCCGTGCATTTTGTGACCCAAACTTCGACGGCTTTGTGCGGCCCAAAGGCCAATTTCCGTTGCACTATGTCTGCTTTACAGAGTATGACACGACCATCCCCAACAAACACATAGCCTTCCACGCCCAAACCATGCACAATGTGCTGGGCCAGTACCTGGCAGACAAAGGCCTCACCCAGTTGCGTTTGGCCGAGACGGAAAAATACGCTCATGTTACGTTCTTCTTCAACGGCGGCAACGAGGCACCTTACCCAGGCGAGGACCGTATCCTTGTAGCCTCGCCCAAGGTAGCCACCTACGACCTACAGCCAGAAATGAGCGCACACGAAGTAACAGACAAGCTGGTAGAAGCCATCAACTCCCACAAATACGACCTGATAGTAGTAAACTATGCCAACTGCGATATGGTAGGCCACACCGGTATCATGGGTGCTGCAGTTAAAGCAGTGGAAACCATGGACGAATGCGTTGCCCGCGCAATGGGCGCGATGCTAGAAAATGGTACGCGCATGTTTTTCTGTGCAGACCATGGCAATGCAGACAATATGATAGATGCCAACCTTGGCGGCCCGTTCACCGCGCATACTACCAACCCAGTCCCCTTTGTATTATTCAACTCTCCCGGCTACAAACTAGCCCCAGGCGGGCGCTTGGCAGACATTGCACCAACGCTGCTGGAGCTTATGGGCCTACCAATCCCACCAGAGATGACAGGCAAGTCACTGTTATTATCCGTCGACTAAAGGAGCATAATAGGAATGTTAAAGACATTCATAGAAATTGCAGAAGTACGCGGTCGTGAGATATTGGATTCGCAGGGCAACCCCACAGTAGAAGTGCAAGTGATAGTATCCGACGAGGACGGCAACCACTATACAGCCATGGCTGCGGTACCAACCAATGAGATAACAAGCGAACACGAAGCACAAATGCTAAGAGACGGCGGCGACCGCTACCTAGGCCTAGGCGTAGAAAAGGCCGTGTCCAACATAAACGACATCATCGCAGACGAGATATGCGGAATGAACGCCCTGGACCAGATAGCCATAGACAAGGCAATGCTGGCGCTGGACGGCACCCCCAACAAGGCCCGCTTAGGCGCAAACGCCATCTTGGGTGTGTCATTGGCAGTAGCAAAAGCCGCGGCCACAGCCCTAAAACTACCGCTGTACCAGTATCTTGGCGGCATATCAGCCAAGGTGCTGCCCGTACCCATGATAGGCATCTTAAACGGCGGCAAACACGTAGGCAATAATCTGAATTTGGCAGAAATTATGATTTTGCCCGTAGGTGCCACCAGCTTTGGCGAGGCCTTGCAATGGGGGACGGAAGTTTATCACCATCTCAAAAAACTTATACTGGATAAGGGCCTACCCGCCTTGGTATGCGACAATGGCGGCTTCGCGCCGGATGTTGCCACCCCAGATGAAGCTATAGAGCTGGTTTTACAAGCCATTACCAATGCCGGATACGAGCCAGGTGAGGAGATATGCCTGGCAATAAACGCTGCTCAAGCCAATAAAGACGCATACCGCACCTCCAAAGAAATGGTAGATATGTATGAAGCGCTGGTTAAAAAATTCCCATCCATAATATCCATAGAAGACGGCCTAAGCGAAGACGACTGGGATGGCTGGAAACTTCTTACCAAGCGGCTGGGCAAACGCATAAAAATCGTAGGCGCAAACCTATTTGCAACCAACCCCGAAAGGCTTAAGCGCGGCATCAAAACCGCCGCCGCCAACACAATTAGTATAAAAATAAGCCAAATAGGGACCCTAACAGAAGCCTTCGATATAATATCCTTAGCCAACCGCAACAACATCACAACAATAATAAGCCACAGCAGCGGCGAAACCGAAGACACCACCATAGCAGATATTTGCGTAGCCGTAAGCGCCAGCTTTATAAAAACAGGCGCACCCGCTCGCTCGGATAATGTTGCTAAGTACAACCAACTTATCCGTATAGAGGAGGAGTTAGAAGATGCGGCACAATATTACGAAGTACACGCAAATATATAATGCCCAACATCACTGCTGCATAGTAAAATAAAAACAGTCCAGCTCGGGCCATAAATAGCGTGCATTTTAACGCTTATCGGCAAGGGTTGGACTGTTTTCTTTCCACATGAGGAGGCATAAATCAACAAATGAAAAAACTATTTTTCACTGCAACACTTTTAGCAACCATACTATTAGCCATATTCCTATCCCCTACCCTAGCAGCCGCCACATTGGCCGAAAGCGCAGTTATAGTAGACGGTACCAACATAGGTACATCACGGGGTGACATGTTGCCGCTACGCGACGTAGTAACCCATGTAGGCGGCACCGTGTCTTGGGACAACCAATCCAGGAAAATAACTATACGTATGGGCAACAACAACCCTACAGCAGTTATGGCCATAGGCAGTAACCATGCCACCATTAGCGGCAGTGCAGTAGAGTTGGCAGTGCCACCCGTACTAGCCAATGGCCAGACTTTTGTTTCATTATGCTTCTTAGCTGACCATCTTGGCATAGGCGCAGGCTACAAAAACAACCGCTTTATACTGTCAAGCACCCCGGCAAGGCAAATCCCGATACTTACGTATCATCACATCCTACCAGACGATGTAAACACCCGTTTCCGGGACAACCCATGGACCATAAGCACATACAACTTCGCCAACCAGATGCGCTACCTTCACGAGAATGGATTCTACACCCCCACCCTGTGCGAGCTGGAGGCATTCTTATACAAAGGCAGGCCGCTTCCTGCCAACAGCATAATGATACACTTTGATGATGGTTACTATTCCAACTATGTATATGCCTACCCAATTTTACAACGGTATGGGCTTAGAGCCGTAATATTTGCTATAACCGCAAATGCCCAGTACCTGGGGTCATATCAGCCGCCTATGTGCCACGAGTCCCTGACATGGGCCGCTGCCACCACTTTACTAACCGGTGCAGATGTCTTCGAAACGGCAAGCCACACCCATGCCATGCACCGCCACAACGCAGACACAAACCGTACAATCCTAGTAACCCAAACCCATGAAAATATACTGCAAGACACGTTGCAAAGCTTCGAATATGTTTCCAACCACAGGGCATTTGCATACCCTCACGGCCAGTTTAACGACACCGTAATACACGCGCTTGCCGAGGCCGGTATTACAATGGCCTTTACCATCAACACCGGATATGTAACCGCCACGTCAGACCCTTTTAGGCTAAATAGATTTACCATTTACAGGACAACCACCATGGCGCGGTTTAGGGCAATAGTTAATCGCCGGGCGTAGAACCGCCGGGCGTAGGCTTCTCCAATGATATCCGCCCCAGCTTAGCCGCGCGGTATTCGTCTAAAAGTGTAATCGCGGCCCGCTCTAGATCTACAACTCCGCCCTTCATCTTAAAACCACGAGATTCGCCTATGTTTTCTAATATCTGCCGTGCACTCTTGGTGACACCTTGCAAGTCTGTGTTAACTTTGTACCTGGCAACTATGGACACGGGGTTTATCACAAGCAGCATGTCAATCAAATGCTCTGCCAGCGTTATCCTATCCAATATAAGATCATTTACAGCACCGGTCACGGCCAAGCGTATCCCCACTTGCTGGTCGTCAAACTTGGGCCAAAGCACACCGGGGGTATCCATCAAGTCAAAGTCTATGGCATCCATTGCGCCTCTGGCTTGCATGTCCCGTACCTTAATCCACTGCCGCCCACGGGTAACACCCGGCCTGTCGGCTGTTGCGGCGCTAGCCCGCCCCGCAAGCTGGTTTATAAACGTAGATTTCCCTACATTGGGTATGCCTACAACCATAGCCCGCACTGGTGCACTTACGCGCCCCCGCTCTAGCTGGCGCTCTACTTTGGGGCGCATGATTTCGCGTACCCTTTCAGCCAATGGCTTAACCGCGGCACGCTGGGTAGAGTCTAAAGGCAGCGTAAAAAAGCCCAGCCGGCGAAAATACGCCTCCCACTGGGCCGTAATGGCCTTGTCGGCCAGGTCAGCTTTGTTGAGTACGAATAGGCGTTGCTTGTTGGCTGCCAACTCGTCTATATCTGGGTTTTTGCTGCTTAGTGGCAGCCTGGCATCCAAAAGTTCTATTACCACGTCTACCACACCAAGCTGGGACTGTAACATCCGCTTGGTTTTGGTCATATGACCGGGGTACCATTGTATGTTCATGATGTTTACTCCACCTGCCCAAAAGAGTCAATAGGCCATACCCTTATAAGCACCCTTCCTAGGATGTCGTGGTTGGATATTGTACCCACGGTAGTGTACCGGCTGTCTTTACTGCTATTGCGGTTATCCCCCAGCACAAAAACGTGCCCTTCCTCTACCGTAACCGGGAAGCTTACATTGCCAGTAGACCATATCGCGTCATAAGAAAACGCGTCAACAAGGGGTGCACCATTTACATAAAAACTGCCGTTTATCAAATCTACCACATCGCCAGAAACCCCAATAACCCGCTTGATATAATACTCAGACGGGTTATTGGGGTAAGGAAATGCAACTATATCACCAACCCGCGTAGTGCCAAATACCACCGCGGCCCGGTTAAGAATCACTCTGTCGCCATCACTTAAGGTAGGCATCATAGAAAAACCCGAAACATGTGCAACCCTAAACAAGAACATGCGCAACACAAAAAACAATATGACAGCCAGCCCTATAGCCAAAACCCACTCTACAAGACTCCTGACAACCGGGTTTGCGATGCGCTTAACCATGGCCTAAGCCTTTTTAGCCTTAGTAAAAATGGCTTCCTTTACTTTAGCGGCCTTACCAATACGGTCGCGCAAGTAAAATAGCTTAGCACGGCGCACAATACCACGGCGTACAACTTCTACATTGTCAACCCTGGGAGAATGAAGCGGCCAGGTTTTTTCTACACCTACGCCATAAGAAAGACGGCGCACTGTAAACGTCTCGCGGACACCGCCCTGTTGGCGCTTTAACACAACGCCTTCAAACACCTGGATTCTTTCTTTTGTGCCTTCTACAATTTTGGCGTGTACACGTACTGTGTCGCCGATGTTGAACTGCGGAACGGTCTCCTTCATTTGACCCTGTTCGAGTTCTTTTATCAGTTTATGCATATATATGCCTCCTTTTAATGGACACAAATATGTCTCGGGAGCACTGCCACCGTGACAGGCCAGTATTATACAGCTTGTGACGGTAAGAGTCAATTGCGACAGGTGAGACCGATTTAAAACGCGATTGCTGTCTTATACCAAGTTGCAAAACATCTCCTTATTATTAGCAAGGAAGGTCATTGCGCGGACACTGCGAGACGACAAGTCTGCGACTCCGTCCATATCTTCGGTAAAGTACGCGCAGCTTCTTAGGTAATTGGCGCATAATACATAGTAAACAGACTGCTTTTCCTCTGGTGTCAGCGGGTTTATGCTGTCGTAGCCTTTTAGCATTTGGGTCAGCATCGCCAAATATTTTTCCATGGATGGCTGTGTATTTATTTCGCCGGCACCCCAGATTATATCGTAAATCCTTACAAATGACAGCTCGAAAGTCTCAAAACCTTTGAAGCCCACAACCTGGTCATTTTCATAAACAGCGGTTTCTACGCAAAGATTACCGTGGATTAATTGTTTGGGAAGCTTGTCGTATAGCTCGCCAAATGTCTTTTCATAGTCGTTGAAAAAGTTACCGCTGAGTCCAATGTCGTGCTTTTTCACTTTAGGGATTGCGTTTTTGCCCTGTTCGTATAAGTTACCCTCCCATGGTTTTACATCGTCCTGCACAGTTTTTAGCGCGTTATGAAGTTTGGCTATGGCTTGCCCAAGAGCGAAAGCATGCTTTTCGCGAGGTTTGTTATTTGCCATTTGTGCTATTTCTTCGTCGGAAAGTGGGTGCTGGTTAAGTGGTTCGCCAATCTTTTTCGTTAGCAAAAAAATATGCTCGCCGTCAAGGTAGTCATCACCTTGCTTTGTTGGGATGGGCGAAAATTCCGAAGTCAATCCCTGCTTGGCAAGTGCCTGGGCTATGGTAAGATTGCGTATCATTTTTGAACGCTCGTTGGTTTTAAGATAGTAGGTGTCGCCGATATCCCATGTTTTCCAATCTGATTTTTCATTTGTTTCCCAATGGGTGTGGGTTATATCTTCAATGCTTAAGTTTGAAGGTATATCCCAATTAGCCAGTATTTTTTTGATTTCGTTCATATCGTGCATAAATAGTACCTCCGGGTTTTTTTTGTAAATGCTTAAATACTTCTTTGGAGAGCAGCCATACATTTTTACAAATGACTTATAAAATCCCGAGTAAGTGTCAAAACCATATTCCAGTACTACATTTATGGCTTTGCGACCTGCCGAAATTTCTGCAAGAGCATGGTCTAGGCGCTTTTTGAGAATATAGCTTGCAACTGTAGTATCCATTGCTTGAGCAAACAAGCGGCAATAATGTCTTACAGAATAGTTTGCCATAGCTGCAAGTTCGTCTGCCGTAATATCGGTTTTAAGATTATGCTCGATATAATCCAGAGACGATTTTATGAGTCTTTGCATAATGTTTATGCCCTTCCTTTCCCGCGGTGATTTTATTGTATAGCACTGAGCATAATAAACATTGCCTATACTGACATTATGCCTCCCGATGCGAGTATAAATGAAAACAGTCCAGTCTTAGCCGGAATTAGCGGATGTTTCGACGCTTTCGGCTGTGACTGGACTGTTTTTCAATGCAATGACTATATTAAAGCGGATACGCTAACCCAAAAAAGTCAGAAAACATGCGTTCTTTAAACTGGGAAAGAGATGTATATGTGTATCGTATAACTCCCATGGGACTAATTTCGTCTTTGCCTCTTATGGAGTAGTAAAGCTCTATCTTATGGCTGGCTTTGGCGGTATATATAAGCTTGAAGATGATTATTGCGGGATTTTCTCGCCTTATCAATGCCAGGCAGTCTTCAAAAGTAGATATAGCCGATTCGTCATCTACTGAGACTGGGCTAAAGTTTTCATTTGCGTCTGGACGTATAATGGTCATAGGTCCCATGTCGCCAGCCTGCATAATTAACATACACATCTACATTACTCCTATGTTAAAGTTTGCTTTTATGGTAGGCGCACCTTGGGCCACTTTTATTGTTTGCCACTTTGTACATTCGTCTACATACCACTCGAAATCGTTGCCTACCATAGATATAGATTGCAAGAAATCAACGGTTGTGCCCCATATCATGTAGTTTGTGATAGTTTCGCTTAGCTGGCCGTTTTTTATGCGGAAGCCTTTTTTTATCTCACAGCAGAAATCACCGTTAACGTCGCCGTAGCAGTTTCCGCTTTCTGTTAGATAGTAGCCGTCTTGTGTGGAGGATATTATCTCTAGGGGATTGTCATGCCAGGGCAGCAACGCGGTGTTGCGCATACGCACCATTGGATCATCTCCCGGTGATGCAGCCCTGGCGTTGCCTGTAGCAGGGATAGATAGAGCTGCGGCGGTGTATAGGTTGGTCATGATGCCAGTCGGGATGCCTTCTTTTATAATGCATACATCTGTTGCTGTTGTGCCTTCAGCGTCTACAAATATAGGTAGTGGGCATGGTTTGCCTTGGGCTGTGTGAGCGTAGTCTATTATTGTTACTTTTTTTGATATGGGTGATAGGTGATAATAGGGTGAATGGTGTGTGCAGGGCAGGATGAAATCTGCCTCGGCTATGTGGCCGACGGTTTCGTGGATTATTGCGGCTGTTGTTTTGGGGGATAGGACGCAGGTTTTGTGGCTGTCTTGTAAATGTGTCATAAGAGTTGTCACCTTGTATCATATAAATATTAACGACGCATAATTGTCCCATAAGACAATATTTAACATTCTGTTATATCAACTACCTCTATGCCAGTCTTTGTTTAGTACACGTGAAATAAATAAAAACCAACCGTGCATTTTGTGATTCATAGGTAGTTGTGTCCTCATGGTGTACGAAGTTACCACATTTATGACAATGAATTAATGATATGAGTGCAAAGTGAACCATCAACCACATCTTTAAAGCTAAGAATCAAACATTCTGGAATTTCTCTGTTGAGTGATGCCTTGTATGCCTCCAACTCATTTTCACACGCAATTGTTGATCGTAACCCCCTTGAATCATCGAGAGATGAAAACGTATATGTGTAATCGGATATGACAACACTTACGCAAGGGATCCCGCGCATTTGTAATGATTTCACATTTTCTGCGACCATCGATACACTAATCTTTGTATTTGTACAGAGTATAATGTAATCAGCTAGTATAGCTTTCATATGCGCATCAAAAAGGCTACCAAAATCATGTGCAGCACTATCGTTGAGATGCTGGATCCCACCACCAATATTTAACACGAAGCAATCTGGGTCTGTCTGCATTTCAATCGTACGAAGTCTATTATTTATATCAAAAACGATACCTGGGAATGAAATTGAAGATGGATATGAGATAACATCCATATTAAATATTACACCCAACGGATTATAAGTAGTGGCTTTCCACACGACATCATTTGTTTCTAATTGCGCCATGATTTCTAGCTGGACATCAAATTTACTACAAGCTGGCCCAAATCCTGCAATTATAATTGCAGGTGTTGAAATTGAATGGATTTTATGTGATCGTTTCTCAATATCTCGATGCATTGTTGTTACATAGCAATCGTCATGCATCTTGGAGCTTTTATCGTCTCCAAACAAGCCAAGCAACTTGATATCATTGCCTGAGTCTTGCAATGTATCACTCAAGAAATAATGATTTGGATTAATAACTAATGTTTCTGATATGTTAATATTACGGATCTCGCTTTGTGATGTTTTGTTAAGCATATCCACGAAGCTTGAGTATTCAATCAATGATTCATCTTGTGTGCCAAAGTGCTTTATATAATGATTGCTGTAGGTTGGAAGCACTGTGTATAAATCAGGCATACACGATTTAATAGCTTCTTTTTCGTCTGCCTCACTATTTGCATTATCTATATTTTCTGTCAACTGATTTATTATCATATCACGATCAACCAGTGGCCGAGACTCCATATACAATGCCAGTATTCCAGAAAAAAAAGCAGTAGATATACTTGACCCACACGACTCTGTCCCATCTGTTTCTATTTTAACTGTATCGCATAACACATCAAAAATACCTGGGCCAATTTTCTTTATTAACATAGTATCACTATGCGGTGATGAACAACATATTTTTACAGCACAATCAAAGTCTGCAGGATAAACAACATGATTATGATGCGAATCTGAAGCAACTATTGCGATCCCTGACAGTTTGCCTTTATTACATACATCATAAAGTGCTTGGGTGTAGCAATCTAAACCAAGGCTGATGGATATAATGTCTACATTCAAGGATATCGCGTAATCTATAGCCAAAATTATGTTTTCTTCGCTTATTACTCCATCTTCATCTGTTACATCAAAATCCATCATATTCACATGCGGCGCGTATTGTAATAATTTATCCGCACATATTGCTCCATGAGAGAGATTCGATTTTATCCGTCTACCTTTAATAACCTCCTTATTAGCTATAATAAAATGTGTTATATTGAAAGATTTCATCTGCATGTTATCGCAGATGCCAGCGTCAATGAGCGCTATATTTATATTTCTTCCGGTGTAATTTTTTTTCAATAAGTCAATGTTTAACATAAAGTCCATCCTCTCTTTATAATGAATTTAATTCATGAATTAAGTTGTCATTTTTTAATATTATATTTACATACTCACTTAGCTGTACAGCAAGCATTTTCTTTTGTTTTGCGCAATATGTCGAGCTATCACCTATGTGAATGAAACACTTGCCACAAAATCGTATCGCCCAGCAATTAGCACATAATTTATTTGCTTCATCCATAAAAGCATCACGTAATTTTTTTATTTTGCTCATGTCCAATCCTTTTGTCACATTACCAATTTTAAATAAAGGATTATCTTCATCTGCTTTTTCACAAACCCAAAAAACACCATCAACGTCGACAAATAGATTGGATATGCCAAGCACACACGGGCCACCAGGCACAGTACCATTCAAATCATTTAGTGGAATTAGCTCGTGAAATTTGGCATACTCTGTTATTTTATAACTTAAACCATATTCATTTACCTGCGTTTCTTGTTTATTTTCATGTTTATGATTGTCAAACTCTGAATTAGCTATAAATTCCGAATATTTAACGCTTACAGGGAGATTGCTAAAAAAGTCATTAAGAGCATCTTTCTTGACAGGAGGCGCCGCCACAGCAATAACACCAACAAGATCTGGTTGCTTCGCATACAACTTAACCAAATTTTGAATAACTTGATCGTATGTACCCTCGCCGTTAACTGTGAAACGATATCTATCATGAATCATTTTTGGCCCATCTAGGCTAAAATTAACAACAATATTGTTATCAACAATAAAATTAAAAATGTTTTCATCTGATAGTAGAAGCCCATTTGTTGTAATACTATACGTAAATGTTTTTTCAGGTGATAATGATTTAGCTTTTGTAATGCATTCTTGTATTAATTTTTTTTGGAGCAATGGCTCACCACCATAAAAAGACAATATGATTGAGTTGTTGTTATCAGAATGAGCGATTAAATAACGCAGTGAGTCCATTGCCGTCTCACGCTTCATGCTGCGTCGTTTAAATTTATTATCATACTTAAAATTGTATAAACAGTAACTGCAACGCATATTACACTCTTCTGTTACGGATAGAACCATCCGTGATAAATTTTGTTCATACATTCCAAAAAATTCTGAATCAGAGGATTCCCACTCGTAAATATGATTTACAGGTATGAATAAATCACGCAAGCCGATTTCGCGAAGCATTTCATTATATTTATCAATGTTTTTCTTTCTTTCATCATCGCAAATCAATAAATTATAAAAATCTGGACCAATAGCATAAAATTGGTTTGTCACTGCGTCATAAAGCATGTACTCATTGCCTGAATGGATTATTTTTGCATAAAACATGATTATTTCATCCTCCTGTCAGTTGATTGAATAGAAATTTGTTGGTTCATTTCGTTTCATATTTTTGAGATTGGATAGTAAAAAGTTTTTTGTATGTGCCATCTTGCATCACAAGGTTTTGATGCGCACCATCTTGTTCAATCACTCCATTGCTAAGAACGAGTACCCTGTCGACATCTTGAATACATGCAAGTCTATGAGAAATTAATATTTTTATAGAGAAGCTACTATTTTCTTTAATAAGCTTATAGAAAGCGTCTTCGGCTTTTGCATCAAGTGCCGCCGATGGTTCATCCATTACAATAATGTCGGCAGGCTTGCATAAACTTCTCGCTATAGCTATTTTTTGCCATTGTCCTTCTGAAAAGTTTGCACCTCCATCATGAATACCTTGAAGAACAATTGAATCCAAACTATGTCCATTGCTAAACCCGTCAAAACCTACATCATTTAAAATATCTGCAATTTTGTTGGAGTCATAACTCTCTAAAAACGTTACATTTTCGCCAAGTGTCAAACCATATTTGCAATAATCTTGCAAAATAATTGAGAATTTTTTGCGGATTTTTTCTGGAGATAATCTAGTATGAGCGACACCATTATAGCTGATTGTGCCTGATGTCGGTTTATATAGGCCACAAATTAATTTTGCCAGAGTCGTTTTTCCTCCGCCATTTTCACCTACTAAGGCCAATGTCTCACCCTTTTTTATTTCAAAAGATAGGTTTTTTATGATCATATTTCCTAATGGCCCATCATACGAAAAACAAACATCTTCAAACCTAATACTAGTTATTAATTGATCATCATATCCGTGTATATAATCATCTATTATATCTTCAGTGTACGAATCATTCTTTAAAAATTGTTGCATTAATGCAATCCCGCTGGTTTTTTTTGAAACCGAATAGTAATATACAAATAGATTAAACATGTTAAACAATGTATGATGAGCGGTGTTGTAAAGCATATAATCACCAATAGTTGCAACACCTGAGCCTATATTACGTATAATTATTATTTGTGAAACAATACTTAAAACCGCAGATAGCAATGTAAAACCATAAAAAGACAGATTTTCTCTTTTCTTTTCATCTGCACTTTGCATCGCAATCTGATTTTCTAAACCTTTTATTTTATCCATAAAAAACTGTGCTGAGTCAAATACCTTAGTCTCTGATAATTTTTCTTCTAAGGTAAAGCTATCCATATAGTGTCTTGATAACCTCACTAACTCAGCTATTTTCATGCCTTTTCTTACAATAGAAAAAAAAGATTTTTGCATGTAAATTGTTTGAGGGATACTCCCGATTAATGAGAATACTGCGATCCATGGATTTACAAAGGCTAATAGTGATATAACACTTAGCAAGCTTATAACCCATGAAATGAAACCTGTTACATCCGATATAATACCTGATACTCTTTGCCCGCGATCTCCCACGAGCTTTAAGAATGAATTAAACTCGGCATCGTAAAATGATAGTGCTGCAAAGCTACCTATATCATCAATTAATTTTTCTTCGATTCTTAAAGTAGTCCATGCATTTATATATTGTACTAAACGATGGCGTATATTACTTAATATTGATGTGCTAAAAAAAACAATAGCTAGAAGTATCACAGTGCTTGTTGGCGATGATAAAAGTCGCGTTATTTCGACTTCTGTGGTGATATTATTAACAATTTCTCGAATTACAAGAGCTTCTGCAGCTGGGCTTATTCCTAAAGCGACAGTAATAATCATCGTGAGCATTGTTCTCACTGGTGCTAGCCGGAATGCTAGTTTGAAGGTAAACATAAATGCTGCAGCAATATGCTTGGGCTTAATTGTTGTATTATTCATAGATATACCTCATCGCTTGAATGCGATACATTTCAGCGAACTTCCCATCCATGTTTAATAAGTCGTGAAATCTACCTTGTTCTACAAGCTGTCCATTTTCCAAGCATATGATATTGTTTGTCGATTTCATACATGAAAGTCTATGTGAAATAATTATTTTTATATTATACTGGTCGCATTTTTCAAGAGATTTATAGACATTTTCCTCTGCAATAGGATCAAGCGCAGAGGATGGCTCATCCAATATGATCATATCACGCTCCTTATATAACGCTCTTGCAACTGCTAGTCGTTGCCATTGCCCAATTGATAAGTTTGCTGCCTGCGGCAAGACTTCTGAGACAAGTAGTGTATCTATGCCCTTTTCTGCACCCGTAACTACATCATCAACCATTGATAGTTTTATGACTTCATCAAGTCTTTTGGGATCTTCATCTTCGTTGAGTGTTATATTTTCTTTGATGCTTAAAGCGTATTTTGCATATGTCTGATACACAATGGCAAACATTTTTTGAATTTCATTTTGCGATATCTCAGTATGTGGTATGCCATTGTAAAAAATCACACCTTCCGTCGGCAAAAACAAGCCGCAAATAAGTTTTGCTAGAGTTGTTTTCCCGGCACCATTTCCACCGACTAAAGCGCAATAGTCACCACAATTTATCGTAAAGGAAAGATTTTGCAGAACTTTTTTTTGAGTATTTTTATATGAGAAGCTAACGTTTTCGAACCGGATTTCTGTAATTTTTTCATTAGTCCATTCTATACCTTCAGTTGCTTCACTCCATTTTCTGTCATCCAAAAAATCTATAATATCATTCACTCTGTTGGAATACTCAGTCAGATCCTTTAGGTTGCGAACTGTATATGTCAAACTGTGCCGTATATTGCTTACTGATGCTAAAACAATGGTAATGGCACTAATCATACTAATTCCATTATCCATTACATGTATTATATAAATACATGCTGCAACAATAGCTGTAGCAGAAAACAACTCGGATAACACATCAATTTTTTTACTTCTTGTCCCAAGTTTAATAAATTCATCTATTGATTTCGATTTGTAATGCGAAAATTTTTTCTTTAAGAAACTTCTAGAGTTAAACATTTTCGTTTCTTCGTAAAATTTTCGTTCTGTTAGTACACTATCAAACAAATGACTTGTAACCCTATCATTTTTCTCCATTAACTTCCTAATTCGACTATGCTCTTTTTGATAATTTTTTATTAAAAACAATGAAGGGGTAATAATGATTATCACAACAAATGGCAAGCGTATAGAAATTGCGGCTAAAATTAATAACATGCCAGATATCTGAGTTATTGATGCCACAAACGCTCCTAAACTGTTAAAGAAAAATGTGAGCTGCTGCGGTTGTTGTAGCGACATATTCATCAGCGCATTAAATTCTGGACTATGAAAAGCTTCAATCCTTCGTGATTTTATTTTACTAGCTATATCAATCTTAACCGCACTGATTATAGGCGATGATGCCTTAATTTGTGCTGTTTGTGCATACATACCTGCTGTGGTACTTAATAAGCCCGTTATTTCAATAACACATATAAACATAATTGCACTAATAATTTGAGCATTCTCATTAGCATTACCTAATGCTAAAGTAGCTAATGAGTTTGCAAGTAGTCCCATTAAAAAAACACGCAATATAGATTGAAGCATACTCAAGTTCCTTAGAATTTCATATAATACATAGGATTTTGAATGGCTTGTAATTGTTGTTATCGTGTATTTTACTGTTTTTACAAATAAAAAAGGTTTGAATGACATAATCAACTACCCCATATACATATGCTTTGCAATATAAATACCGCTTTTTCACATAAAACATACTATTTTAAGATACGCAGTATTACATAAGTTAAACCCGTAAGCGAAACCCAAAATAAAGTACGATTAAGCTCCCGCTTACGGGTATTTTCGACTCTTAATACATATGATTGATTCATGAGCTATTGAGCCATGTGTTTTTGGTTACCTATGATTACGCAACGCAATTTCCTACTGACATCGAAACATCATTGGTATTACAGTTGCAACCACAAAGGTACGCTAGGTGTTTTGACTGTTTCCTATTTTTTTTACGCAAACGTTTTACATTATCTTTTCTCATGATTTAACGCTCCTTCTTTCATTGTTTATTATTTTATGTTACGCCACACAACTTCCGACAGACATTGCTACTTCGCCTTTAGAACAATTACAACCACAGACATATGCAATATTTCTAACATTACGCTTATTACTCTTTGTTAGCCTCTGCTTTTTAATCATGTCCTCACCTCTCTTTCTTCAATAGTAAATGTTAATGATACAACATACCCCTTGGCCAAAGTGGATTATCTGACAGCACTTGTTTGCGCTGGCAATGCGATTATAAATCCGAACGATAAATTAAAAAGTATCGTTTGTGGAAGAATATTTTCTACACATACGATACTTTCGAAGAAGGAAATAATTTTTATAATGTGCCTCAAATAAAAAACGGAGGCGATGTACATGTTTATGGACAAGTTGAAGAATGTTGTAGGATTTGGGTTGGTGCTGTGTATTATGGGAACATTACTGCTGTCTGCACCGGTTACTGTATTGGCGGCGGATATTGATATTACTCCATTTTGCATACTCGACCCATGCAAAAATGGTGGAGATGATTAAAAATCCACACCAAGATGCTCTTTAACATAGCTCTTAATAACACTAATATTTTTCTGCCTTCCTAAAAGTCCGGAGCCGTAATAAGCCAAGGCAAAAAAGGGAAGGCAATTTTCTTTATCTCCTAAACTCAACATTCCACAAGCCCGATTAACAGCGAAATTTGGTAAAGTTTGCAATCTGCAATGTTTAACATCCATTTCGTCCCCAATTATAGCAAGCTCCAGTGATTCCTTATGGCGCCCTTCACGCCCCAGCCATGTTGAGTAATTATACTGTACAGTGGTGTACATGCGTATTTTTTCATGTTCGTCTACATAATATCGGTTCATGCTCTCAAGTAAATCTTCAAAAAGCCGCAAACCCTCACGCATTTTTCCCATACCACATAAACTGTTTGCCATCTGATTTACCGCTAACAATTCGCGGTAGGTAAGACGCGTCCTCGCAACTAGGCCTATATCAAGTTCCTTTTCACGTGTCAAATTTATTACATCGTGAAGCATAGCTATATGCACTGCAGTATAACCGTTTTCTTCGCAGTATAAACTTGCCTTTGCCATTTCAATAAACTGCGTAATAATATTGTAATAGTAGCGCTTTTTCTTTGTCATGGCTATTGTATCTTTCTTCTTTGCCTCATTCACATTCTTTATTAGTTTTTCAAGCAGTTCCTTCGCCTCCGGATACTCCCCATTAACAAGTGAAATATTAATCTCATCCCGCAACTGCTTATTCTCGAAATCTTCAAAGGATATAAAAGTATTAAAATAATGATTTATATGCCGCCCCAGCCGTTGCATTATAGCTTCCAACAGGTATACCTTATCCAGGGGGTAGCGCATACCTTCAATTTTACTCAATGTCCCTGTTGTACAAAGCCCATCACAAAGTTTTTGTAGGGTTAACTCAGCATCATATTTTAACTGCGATATCAGTCCGCCAATGCTATCACATGCGATGACTTTACCATGGGTGTAAATTGGCTGTGGCATGGGTGGGCGCACTGTTTCTATGCCGTGGGTGTTAATGGATATGCCATGTTCTTGTGCGTACTGCAACAAGCCATCTGCCTTATTATGTCTGCGTAATAAGACATATCCGGCAATAGCCTGGGGTATCAGTTGCGAAAGCTCACCGGTTGCCCCTGTTGCATGCAGACAGTAGACCTTAAGCTCTGCAAAATCGGGCACATAAAAGCCGTTGTTGCGCTTAAGCGCTATCTTGTGCCCGGCATCACATGTATCCAAAGCTTCGTCGTAATTTTTTTCTTGTATATAACACTGTGCCATGGTCAATAGCATAGGTGCGTACATACGCTCTTTATCTTTATCGTCTTGCGGTAGGAGGGTTAGCCCTGTGAATATATCCCCTAGTAGTGCTATCGCATAAGACGTGTTGTCTTCTCGCATATAAGTACGCGCCATATTGTGAAGCAGCGGGCCTTCTTCAAATATAAGCATGTCCCCGGTAATAGGGTCTTCGACAAGTTCAGGGTATGTTATGCTCAAACCTTCTTTAATAAGCCGCCTTATTTCCGCCGGGTCTTTTCCTAGTGTTTCCATCAATACTACTTCTTGGCTTATTAAGATCTGCCTGTTAATACCCTGCGAAAAATTATCATTTTCCTTCATTTCGCTTAGCAGGTCTAACCCTTTCTGGCGGAAAATCGTGTCTTCTTTTGCATAGGTCGTGTAACAGGTTAAGGTATCGTATAGTTGTAACAGCTCCGTCGTCTGGTTTTCTATGCATGGGATAAAAAATGTATCAACTGACATATCCAGAGTATCCATTAACTTGTTAAAGTTATCTACCCTAATGTTTTGGCGGCCTTTTTCCGCACGCAGGATGGTCAACTGGGATAAAATCGCATCCTCCTTCATACCACTATAAGACATGACATCTTGCATTGCCATCCTTGCCATGCGCCTTCGGGCACGCACTTCTTTTATTACATCACTTGGTAAAAAACTTGCCATTATACCCCTCCTATACCTCCAACGCATTTAATCAATTATACCCCATATGAGAGCAGAATGCAAATCATTTAGCATAATATAGATAAGTGCTCTTACTTGAACAACAAAAAAAGGGCGACGCTGCTAATAAAGATTAGCAACATCGCCCTTCACATGTTTATATACAATTGTTAATTACTCCGCAATACCAATAACCAACCCCACAGTGCGCAAATACTCTGGCTGGGATATCTGCTTTGGTGCGTATGATTTATTAAGCGACTCCAGGAAAATAGCGCTTTTTTTATTGTCTATCCGCAATCTTTTGCAATAGGCCTCACCATCATATACAAATATGCCTACGTTATCTGGCTCTACTTTGGGGGTGGCTTTTACAAACACAATGTCCCCGTCACAGATTTTGGGCTCCATACTGTCGCCGCGTATTTTTACGCAAAAGTCAGCTTTTTGGCTTACTGGCGTTGCCACAAAGCGCATCACTTCAAAATCAGAGTCGCTGTCATCTGTAAGATAGCTTCCCAGGCCCGCACTGGCTTGTTGGTGATAGACGTTGAGCGTCACCCATTGGTCGCCTTCGTGCTTGCTTCCCCCTTGGGCGTTGGCACCTAGGAAGTTTACGCGCTCTAACTCTTTGCGCATTACCACTTCTATTAGGCCCTTGCCATGGGTATCTAGCTGGCGGTACTGGGTTATGTGGTCATGCTCGGCGTTGGTTAGTATGGCAACCTCGTCGGCTTTGCGGCGGTTTTCTGTCATGCCCATTAGATAATCTATAGAAACGTTAAAATGCCTTGCCAGCATCTGCAGCACTTCGGAGTTAGGCTCTCTAAACCCGGACTCATAGTTGGCATAGGTACTGTAGTTTATGGGTAGTAGGCCCACCAACTCCCTTTTGCTAAGGTTTTTTTCCCTGCGCAGGGTACGCAGGCGTTCGGCTATAACCATACATGACTCCCCTTCTTGTGCGTATCATCTTATATTGCGTTATACATACATCTTATGCATACATTCGTTCGTTATTCTGATTATAGTACACGGGATTTTTTTTTGCAACAACACTTGCAGTAATTATTCATGAAATGCATGTATTGCGAAATTATTTTCGCTTTCTATTGACATTGTACACCATTTGTGTAATTATTAGCCTCGAAAACGAGCTTAGCTGCACAAGATTGGGGGAACATGTGTTTATTAATATTGAAGTAGAACGCCTTCGCCGTTATATGAGCAGGGCAGACTTGGCACGGGCGCTATGCGTTAACGTAGATACCTTGGGCGATTGGATACATAAGCGACGCGCCATCCCCGCAGAAGGGTTGCGCGCCCTATCTCGCCTTTTTGAAGGGTGCAGCTTGGATTACCTGCTCAAAGAAAGAAGCTAACTCCAGAATATGTACATTTGACTTCAAGTCTATTGATGCCTGATATCAAAAAAAGAGCAACCCACAAGGTTTTATCCTGTTTGTGGGTTGCTCTTTTTTGCAGACTTTTATTCCTATGCTTGTGACGCTAGATACTGGTTAATTTCTTCAACCATACTATCTACATCTACACCATGAGACATGCCCGCTTCTTCTAATGTCTCGCCTTTGGCTGCGGGACAACCTACACATTGCATACCTTTTGTTAGTAGAATCGGTGCTATGCCGCTATCTATTTGCAAAATATCGGCTATAATCATGTCTTTTGTTACTTTTGCCATATGGTGGCTCCTCCTTTTATGCCAAAACGTTTAGCTTTGGCATTTATCTATTTGTTAGATTTGCAAACCCTGGAAAATATCTAAAGACCACCCTGCCCAATATCCTGCTGTGTGGGATATATATCTCACTCCAGCCCCGGGAATCTTCGGAGCGGTCGCGATAGTCGCCTAGCACAAATACGTGCCCTTCGGGGATTGTATATGGCTCAAGTTGGCCGGTGGCTGCATTTATGATGCCAAAATTACCTCTTATATTGCCCTTTACAAACTCGTACCGCTGGGGCACGCTTGAGCCATTAATATACACATGCCCATCTATTATAATCAAGCTCTCGCCTGGCAAGCCCAATATACGCTTTACATACAGGGTCGGGTCTCCCTCTGGCCCACGAAAGACTATCATCTCATAACGCCGTGGCTCACGAAAAAGATATGACAAACGAAATGCCACAATACGGTCGCCTGTTATGATGGTATCTTCCATGCTGGGGGTGGGTACCCTGGCGTTAACAATTATAAAGCTATTAAAAAACATAGCGAACAATATCACAAAAATTATAGTCTTGGCCCAGCTCAACACCTCTTTGGCCAGCTCATGTTTTACATCGGGTGTTTCTGGCTCGGGAGGCGGGGGCTTTACTGGTGGGGTGTAGTGTATTATGGGCTTTTTTCTGGGGTTTATCATATCATGTACCTCTTATTGTCTCGACAAGTTCGCAAACCCAGGGAAATATCTAAACACCGCGCGGCCCAATAACCTGCCTCGTGGGACAAAAGTCTCCTGCCATAGCCGCGAATCTGCAGAGTTGGAGCGGTAATCGCCCAGCACAAAAAAGTGCCCCTCTGGTATAATAAAGGGTTCCAACACCCCTGTTTCTGGGTTTCTTACGCCATGGTCGCCAAATATTGGGCCCTTAACAAAGTCTGACCGCTGTGGGGTATCTGAGCCATTTATATATACTTGCCCATTGATGATAATTAGGCTTTCGCCCGGCAACCCAATTATGCGCTTAACATATATGATACTACTTCCATCGCGCCCAAACACTACAATATCATACCGCTGCGGCTCGCGAAAGAGGTAGGATAGACGGAAAGCTACCAGGCGGTCGTTGGTTTGGATGGTATTTTCCATACTTGGGGTTGGCACCCAAGCATTGACTATAACAATATTGTTAAAAAAAGCCGCGAATAATAACACAAAAATGATTGTCTTTGCCCAGCTTAAGACTTCCTGCCAAAGCTCTTTCTTGACATCGGGAATCTCACCATTGTTGGGCTTGGACTTTCTATTCAGTGCTTTTACTACCGGCTTATATTGAACTCGCGGGGGTTCTTTTTGTGAGAACATCAAATACCTCGTTTACATAAAAATATTGTGGCCAGTATAACATACGATGCGTATAACATAAAGGTTTTAACATATTTGTAAAAGGCTTGTGCACATAGTCTGCTCTTTATTTTTTTGATATATTGGCATAGTATTATAACCAATAATACACGAAACCCACTTAGGAGGATAACATGATTAAACAAGATTGGCTTATGAAGCAGATAAAGGCCTTAATAGATGCCATAGCAATAATTATATTTCGCAAAGCTGCAATAACATACGAGATACAAGACGAAGCAAATCACACTGTGACGGATACGTTTTATTTGCGCATCAATGAGCTGCTGGACAATGGCAACATCAACGAAGCAGAGGACTTGCTATATGAAACCATAGTCCCCAATGACATGAATCATCTTTTGCTTGCTGTTGACTTCTACCAAAGACTCAACGAAATTAGTGATGATGAACTAGAGCGGTGTGGGTTCTCAAGAGATGAAATAAACGACGGCCTTGCCGAAGTCATGAAAATATTTGGGATAGGATATTTGAGTTAGGCATTAATAAGGGAGCGCTATCTCTAGCGCTATCTCTAGCGCCCCCTTCCGGTTTTGATACTTTTGTAATAAGCGATTATTATCTTTTTGCGGTTTTTTTCTGCTTTGCGGCTGTTTTTGGGCCTATATGCGTGTTTTTATTGCTCTTACAGGCCTTTTTTTAGGATAAGCAGCTTTTGTTCGGGGCTTATCTTGCCGGGATGCTCTATGTCGTTAACAGCAAGCAGTTCGTCTATGGCTGTATTGTATTTCTTGGCTATTTTCCACAGAGTATCGCCTTGCTGCACGATGTATACGGTCATGCTGGCCATCCTTGCCAGGGCTTCATGGCTTAGCGCTGTAAACTCTATATTATGGATTATACGGGCTTCTTCTTCCTCTATTACTTGGGTATTAAAAGTCAGAAGGAATCGTACCTCCGTCTCGCGGCCGCTTAGCATGCTAAAAGCTACATGGTCTATAGACGCATCTACACTTACACGCATAGACGGCCTAGAGCCTTTTGCTTCTATTACCTGCCTAAAAGGTATCACAGTACGGAAGCTCCCCAGGGGGGCTGCATCGCTTTCGGCTACATACAAGATATCTGTGGTAATTGCACCTTCTACCACAACCTTGTCTTCCATTACTTTTACCTCGTCTAGGTACGCATTGCCTTTTACCCTAAAGATTTGCAGCATGTTGGGTGACGCGTTGCCAAGGGTTACAACTTCCTTGATTGGGGTCTGGTTACGGTTAAGGCATACTAAGCGTGGGAACCTTACCAGTGTCTTTGCCAGTGATAGCTGCTGGTTGATGCAGTATGCGTCTTCTAATATTGGCATTATTTCTGTGCTATAGACTTTTAGCTGCACGCCTATAGATACTTCTATTTCTAGCACCCTATCTTCGCCGTCTTCGTCTTGGCGTATTTGCACGTGTTGGTCCATGACTTGCAGGTTTACGTCTGCAAGCATGTCTTCTTTGGCTCCGGAAACATCTATTGGGCCGTTGAAGGGCAGCTCGCTTTCTACAAACTCGATAATACTGTCGTCTGCATCGCCGCGGTATAGGGTTGTAACTAGTATCTCGCCGCTTAGGTTTACGCGGCCGCCTGCTATGCGTACGTCACGGTTGGTGATATTGGCTGTCACCAGTAGCACTTCGCGGATGTTGGGCTTGCTTGCGCCTAGTGGCAATGCGTCTTTGATAGAGAAACGCTCTTGCCTATGCTCTATTGTGCGGTTGATGCTTAGGTTGCTTTTAAGAAGCTGATTTTCCGGCACGTCATGAATATGTACGACCATCTCGTGAGCATCTGAGCGCTCGGCATTGACTTGGACATTTACGATGGCACGATAGTTGACCTTACGGTCGTTAAGCATACGATAATCTATGTGTGAAATCTCTGCTTTGGCTGTTACCCACATGTCCTTGGTCACGCCATCTACATTAATAAAGTCATCTATCGGGCGTGACAATGTTACAGCACATACCGGCTGGCCCGTAGCTTTTGCAATGTACAGCAGTGAGACGTTGAGCCGGCCCACAAAGTTTACGCGGTCTGTAGAAACCTCTGTACGGTCTATAATAATCTTTTCTTCGGTCTGTAGCAGCACTGCCATGTCTGGCCTTGCGTCTGGGACTATGATATCCCCTTCCAGCATAATCTGCGCTTGCTCGCTACCTACGCATTGATCCAGGAATACTTGTTCCCTTACCAGTTCATATGCCACACTGTAACCCTCCTTTTATAGCAATTCCCCCTTATAACGGTCCCGTCCAAGCCGAAAATAGCGGACGCTTCAACGCTTTTTCGGCTTAGGCGGGGCCGATTTAAAGGTGAATTGCTTACATTCTTGCACATGGTGAAACCTCCACATGAGGTGTATAAGTCAATGTATGAGTGTAAGGGGGTTTTTATTACTTTACAGCGAAATAATTGGATATAAGCTAGGTGCCTTTTGCGTGGACATGCAAATCCCCTGCGGTATCTACATATGCGAGTAGTACAGACTGCGGGCTTGTTATGTCACTACCATGTAGTTGGGCTTGCAGCCAAGCCGTGTCTTTGTTTATCGCTGTTAGATGCTCATTTATAATATTACCGTCTATTATTACGTTCGTGCATAGCCCTTCATACATTGTGGGGATTTGCATATCTTTTGGGGTAAGTGGGCGATTTTGATTTTTGGGCAAAATACTTAACCTGCCGCTGGTTTCTAGTATTGCATACTCTATGTTGGCTATGTCAAAGATATCTTTTTGGCGGCATTCTTCCAGCAGGTCGTTGATGTTTATCTTGGCTTTTATGAGGTTGGACTCTAATATCTTGCCTTTTTCTATTACGATAGAAGGCGAGCCATCTAGTATTTTCCTTCCTTTGTAGCTTTTGATACTTATATATGACAGTACCAGCGAAAACAAAGTAAACACAACAAGAGCCGTAAGCCCTTCAGCCAAGTGGATAGTACGCACAACGGCATACTCGGAAGCTATCGAGCCAATAGAAATACCTACGACATAGTCAAAAAAACTAAGCTGTGCCATTTGTTTTTTACCCATTATCCGCGCCAAGATAAACAGCGCGATAATGGCCATAACAGATGATGCAGCCGTGTGTAGTATTTTATCTACCAAGTAATCACCACCCGAGATAGATTCACAACGTATAGCAATCGTACTTTAAATCGGTCCCGTCTATCGTCGAAAACGCGTTGGAGCGTTCGCGATTTTCGGCTCGGACGGGACCGTTTAAAGGTGCGATTGCTATAGTTTGGCTATTTTGTGGTAATATATGCGCTATATAGCAATTCACCCTTTAAACGGTGCCGCCATACACGAAAGGATGTGAAACAAGTGAAATATTTCATTGTTGACGCTTTTACAGACGAGCTATTTAAAGGCAACCAGGCTGGTGTATGCATAACGAACGAATGGCCAGACGATTATCTCATGCAAAAGATTGCGTTTGAGAATAACCTGTCCGAGACGGCTTTCGTTGTAAAGCAGGGCAGCCACTATGGTTTGCGGTGGTTTACCCCAAAGGTGGAAGTGGACTTGTGCGGCCACGCGACACTGGCGGCAGCTTATGTAGTATTAAATTTTAGCGAAATATCTGCTGCCAATACCAATGTGCAGTTTGAAACAAAGAGCGGCATCCTTACTGTCACAAAGGTAGGCGACTTATATGAAATGGACTTCCCGTCCAGAGAGCCAAGGCAAATAGAGCTTACTGCCAACATGTGCAATGCCATAGGGGCGACGGCGCTAGAAGCGCATCTTTCACGCGATTTGGTTTTATTATTAGACAGCGAGCAACAAGTACGTGACCTTAGCCCAAACTTTGACTTGATAAAACAACTAGGCTATTTTGCGGTTGTGGTCACAGCCAAAGGCATAGATATTGATTTTGTTTCAAGATTTTTTACACCAGGCGCAGGTGTGCCAGAAGACCCTGTTACAGGTTCGGCACATAGCACGCTTATCCCGTTTTGGGCCAAGCGGCTAGGCAAGGACAAAATGGTTGCCAGGCAGCTTTCTGCACGCGGCGGGACGCTATACTGCGAAAATCATGGCGAGCGTGTTAAGATTTCTGGTAAGGCTGTGCTTTATTTGCAGGGTGAGATTTTTGTTGAAGATAATAGTCTCGCTTAAATGGGTGAATCACAATAAATTTTCATAATCTCATGTACAGACTGTTCTACGGTCAGATTTGTGTTATCAAGTATTTCTACATCACGAAATATTAACCTGTCATAGAAGTATCGCACCCATTCTTCTGGGGTTGTGCTTGTGTGGCAGGTTCTTGTTTTTGTACGCTGTAGGGCGGTCTCGTAATTGGGTCTTAGCAATATTATGCGGTAGACCATGCCCTTGCTTTCAAAAAGGTTTATGTATTTGTGGATGTCGGCAGGCATGATTACATGTGACACAACAATATTACTACTATAAGCTGATAGGATATCTATCTCATTTCCAATTTCCTCAAGCATTTCATCCGAGTCGAAGCTCCCGGAGTTTGCACCTAGTTTATGCTTTATTACCTGCCTGGTACAATCGCTGTCAATGGCCAGGAAACCATAGCTTTTTACCAGTTCTTCTGCCGTGGCGGATTTCCCGCTTCCGCAAGTCCCGTTTAATAAGATGATGTTTTTGCCTTGGGGGCAGCCTCTTACTTCCGCTTCCGAGCCACATGTGTTGCATGTGGGTAGTATTGGGGAGATGCTAAAGGCCTATTTGCGCAGGCTTTGGTTGTAGATTGTAATATTGTGCGGTGATATATTTCCGCATGATGGACAGTGGGCAGTGGGGTGTGATGTTGTTGTGATTTTTGGCATCATGGGCTCCTTTGTGGTCTCGAAATTGAATACAGCTTCTTGCAACGGCATTTCTATTTCAAAACCTATATGCTATACTCACATCATACGCGGGGGATGACACCTATAATAAATAAACGTGCAGCGTATACATCTTTGTTGTTCATTCGAGCAAGCCGCATTGGCGGCATGCCGCCAATGTGTGCTTATCTTATTATAGGAGAGTACATGATGAATAAATTAATAAATGTTATAGATGAACAAGGTAACAAACTGGCTCCAACCTATCCCAGGCGCGCAAAATATTTGATTAAACATGGGCGTGCGCAAGCAGATGGCGATAACACCATTATCCTTTTAACACCACCAAAAAATATGACTGCCACAAAGCACCGTAGTGCTTTCGCCGCATATTTGACCGAAAAAAAGCGCGCACAAAAAACAATCACTGAGCACATGCGATTGTTTGATGTTTTTGAAGACACGCCACCGTCTGCCGATGAAATTGGTATCTTTTGTTGGGGAAGGCCCGGCGCAGCATACGGCAGCGGCGGACAAATTGCCAGATGGCGTTTTTTAGATGAATTCGCCGCATTTTGCGAGGCGCAAGAAACCACCGGAAAAGCAGACTATGCGCAACCGATATTTGCCGCCGCCATCCGCACACTGATACATGACTACTTTGAAGGCGACGCATGGCACGCCGTTACAAAGTTTAAGCAAGAGATTGTGTTCATACCCCAAGATGCACAAATCCTTCCGCAATTCCTTAACGGCTTAAGCAACGACGAGTTTGTTACGGCATTCAAGGCTTTGCAAAAATTGGCTTACGGCATTTATGAAGGAATTGAGCAAGGCTCACCCTTCGAGTGGGGCTGGCCGGACTGGCGCGGCCTTGGCGTTTATGGCATAAACCATAACCGGGTTATGCGAGCAATTGAATCACTCTCTTATGGGGAGTTGGCTGACGATACCCTAGTTATGGACAAAAAAGATTATTTTGCAACCGACCATAACAAGCCGCAAGACAGAGCAATTATGCTATTGAAAGGTATTGCCCAACACGGGTTTTTCATCGAAGGACTGGATGACAAAAAGGCCGCCGCCTTCACAGTGTCGTGTCCCGATTCTCCCAATGTGATGCGCGTGCTGCAAGCGTACTTTCGAAGTAGGCCTAACCCCGAGGGTTGCACCAAATGCACCAAGGATTGCACAGAACAAGCGCATTGTTGGCAAACAAATTATTACCGTCACGCAAAGCTGCTTTCACATCGCTTTGTGGAGGCATGCGAGTCGGCAGATGTACATGCACCGTATTCGATGGCGGATGTAGGCAAAGCGGAGTTTCTTGCCCGAACCGACTATCTACCGGAAAGCTTGCGCCAGACGCACTACGCAATTTACCACGATGCATGCAAAGTCGGCATTTGGACAGAACCTTTCTATGACATGTTTAGTAACGCCATTGTCTATGCCAAAGGCACTTGGAAGAAGCACAAACGATTAATCTTTTGGGACAGCAATGCAATATTCGTGCGCTTTGAACGCGTTTTCTCAAAGCATCCAGAGAAAATAGCCGAGCTTGAGGCGCGTTTCCCCGGCATTTTTGCACAAAAAGAGGCTCAAGGACAACGTCGTTGTGCCAATTGCGAACCAACTTGTAAGCATCTATATATGGGTACTGTTTCATATTGCGATTATTCGGAGTTCAAGTTTGACAAACTGTCACACGATGACGCAATTTTTATTTATGAGTTGTTCAAGCTGGACAACAATATCAAGCTCTAACAAAAAAATCCCTCTGCCATTGTTTGAATGGCAGAGGGATTTTTATAGGTGTTGTTGTTTCGTAACGCAGTCCTGACCCGGACTATGCGTTACTCTTGCGCTTGGCAGGAATCGAACCTGCGACATTGCAACACGTAATAATACGTGATATAATAAGTGTGCGAGGTGAGGGAATGACAGCAAAAGAGTTAAAACGGAAGTTGATAGCCAACGGTTGGACAATCAAGCAAGGCACAAGACATGAATATGCCACGCACCCCGACTATCCCGGTGTTAAAGCACAAATACATCGCCACACGGGCGACATCCCAGCCGGAACATTGCACAAGATTATGAAAGACACGGGACTTAAATAATCAATTTATTGGAGGAAAGTTTATGAAATATGTTTACCCCGCTATTTTATATCATGATGATGGTAAAATAAGCGTAACTGTCCCAGACTTGCCTGGGTGCCATACTTTTGGCGATAATACAGCCGATGCTCTTATTATGGCAAAAGACGCTATTGAAGGATGGTTATGGGATGCCGAAAATAATAAAGAGCAAATCCCTATACCTTCTGAATCTCTTCTAACCAAAAATGGCGAAACATTCACACTTGTGGCCGCCGACACAGACGAATATCGTAAAGCAAATGATACAAAGGCGGTAAAGAAGACCCTCTCCATTCCTTCATGGCTAAACCATCAAGCAGAAAGAGCAAATGCCCCATTTTCGCAGATACTACAGCAGGGCTTAAAGGACTATCTGCGTAGCACAGATGAAAAGCGTGTAGGGGCAGTGTGATATAGCAATCGCACCTTTAAACGGTCCCGTCCGAGCCGAAAATCGCGAACGTTTCAACGCGTTTTCTGCGACAGACGGGACCGATTTAAAGTACGATTGCTATAGTAGAAAGCTAATACTAATGACCAACAGAAAAAAGCCCCACAATCATGATGATTGTAGGGCTTTTCTTGCGCTTGGCAGGAATCGAACCTGCGACCTACCGCTTAGGAGGCGGTTGCTCTATCCCCTGAGCTACAAACGCATATTCATGCATGCAACCAATAAGGCCACCAGCACGGCGTCTAGTATAAATTATAAACGAAGATTACACAACCGTATATCAATAATTTCTCACGGCACCAAAGAAAAATACATATAACCACCGTTCTCCGTAAATTTTCCATAATCATTGTGCAAAAATGCATTGCTGTGACCTTCTATGCCCTGTATGCTTATACATATTATTGCAAGACAAAGGAGGCAGCTATGTTAAACGTAGCAATCATCGGATGCGGAAATATTTCTTCTGCGCATATCAACAGCTACTTGAAGTTCCCCGAAAGGTGCAAAATTGTTGCGCTTGTAGACATCTTTCCCGAAAAGGCCGAGGCAAGAAAAAAGCAGTATGGCCTAGACACGGCACAGGTATTCTCATCTCATGAGGAAATGCTGAAAAGTGCCAAAAAGCTAGGGCTTTCTCTTGTGTCTAACTGCACACCGCCCTATGTTCATGCGTCCATTGCCATAGACTGCATGAATACAGGCCTACATGTGCTGGTAGAGAAACCAATGGCAACCTGCTTAGCAGAATGCGACCAGATGCTGGCTGCAGAGGCCAAAAATGGCGTTATCCTAAGCTGTGGGGCACAAAACCGCTTCTTAAACATCATCAGTAAGCTGAAAGAGTTGGCCGACTCCGGCGTTGCTGGCCGCGTACGCTGCGCGCATGTAGATTCTCTTTGGTGGCGGGGGCATTGCTACTACGACTTATGGTGGCGTGGCACTTGGGAAAAAGAAGGCGGCGGCCCCACACTCAACCATGCCGTCCACCAAATTGACATGATAAACTGGATACAAAAGGAGCTTCCTGTTGAAGTAACAGCAGTACTTACCAATGTAATGCACGATAACTCAGAGGTAGAAGACTTATCCTTTGCCATACTCAAGTATGCAGATGGCGCGCTTGCAAATGTGACTTCTTCTGTCGTACACCATGGCGGCACCCAAAGCATCGTGCTACAATGTGAAGACGCAAAAATTGCCGCACCATTTAGTGTAGCGGCAGAGATATCTAAGCCCAACGGCTTTGGCGAGACAAACCAGCCTCTCATAGACAAAATCACACAGCAGTACAATGCCATCCCCAACCGCAAATACGAAGGTTTCGAAGGCGAAATAGACGATGTGCTAACCGCAATAGAAACTGGCAAAAAGCCGCTTATCACCGGCATAGATGGCCGCATGACCGTAGAACTCATCACCGCAATATACAAGTCCGGCTGTACAAAGCAAACTGTGAATCTACCCCTTGCTAAAGACGACGAGTTTTACACATTCGAGGGCATCCTCAAAAATGCAACCCGGTTCTATAAGAAAGCAAGCTCTGTAGAGGCCTTGGGCGACGGCGGTGCAATTCCTACAGGTAAGTTTTAGAGCGCAACCCGATATAAATATTTTTGCACCACATCACAAAGGAGGATATCAATGTCAGCAAGCGGAATGAACTATGCCCCAAAAGGCAAACCAAACCCCGTGGTAAAACCCGGCGAGTTTGTCTTTGCCGCCATAGGCCTAGACCACGGCCATATAGGCGGCCAGTGCAACGGCCTAATAGAAGCCGGTGCCACCATAAAATGGATTTATGACCCAGACCCTGTAAAGCTTGAACGGTACCTAAAAATGTACCCAGGGGCAAAAGCCGCAAGAAGCGAGGCCGAAGTGCTGGAAGACCAGGAAGTAAAACTAGTAACCAGTGCCAACATCCCTGCCGAACGTTGCCCACTTGGCCTACGGGTAATGGCCGCAGGCAAGGACTATTTCACAGACAAGGCCCCCTTAACATCACTGGAACAACTAGCGCAAGCCAAAGAAATGGTAGAAAAAACCGGCAAGAAATACGCCGTATATTACTCCGAACGCTTGCACGTAGAGGCTGCTGTTTTTGCAGGGCAGCTTATAGATGAAGGCGCAATTGGTCGTGTAGTGCAAACCATGGGTACAGGCCCCCACCGCATAAGCGCTGGCTCGCGCCCGCCATGGTTCTTCTTGCGGGAAAAATACGGCGGGATACTGTGCGATATCGGCAGCCATCAAATAGAACAGTTCCTGTACTATACCGGCAGCAAAGATGCCGAAATCGTTGCCGCACAAGTAGAAAACTACAATAACCCCGACCACCCAGGCCTGGACGATTTTGGCGACTGTGTGCTAAAAGGCGACAATGGCACAACGGGTTACTTCCGCTGTGACTGGTTTACACCAGACGGCCTAAGCACCTGGGGCGACGGCCGCACAGTGATACTAGGCACAGACGGGTATATAGAGCTTCGTAAATATGTAGACCTTGCCCGCACCAAAGGCGGGGGCCATGTTTACCTAGCCACCCACAAAGGCGAAGAATACTTCGACGTTAACGGCAAGGTAGGACACCCCTACTTTGGCCAGCTAATACTAGACTGCATAAACCGTACAGAAAATGCCATGACCCAAGCGCATACATTTAAAGCCGCAGAGCTTAGCGTCAAAGCACAAATGTTTGCAGAACAGGCACGGGGGATTGTACGCAAAGGTTAATACTATTGGGCTTGTGCTTCTTCTAGCGTAAGCTGCAATGTCTCATCACCGCTACTTGCAAGCAACTCTTGCACACTCTTAAGCCCATAGTACAACAAAAACTCATCGCTAGTACCAAACAAAATTGGCCGTCCTGGAGCATCTAGGCGGCCTTTTTCCATTATTAGGCCATATTCCATTAGCTTGTTAACGGCATGGTCGGCGTTTACGCCACGGATATCTTCTATTATGGCTTTGGTCACTGGTTGTTTATATGTGATAATTGCCAAAGTCTCTAGCAATGTTTGGGACAGGGCGCGGCGCGGCTTTAGTTTTAGCAGGCGCTCTATTGAGGCGTAATATATAGGGTTAGTACATAGGCGGTATGTATCGTCTATCTCTTGCAGCTGTATGCCAGATTGGTCTTTGGCATAGGCTTCCGCCATCCTGGATAGGAGGTTGCGTGTTAGTGGGATATCACAGCCAAGTGCTTCTGCCAAGCTTGCAAGCGGTACGCTGCCTGGGCTTGCAAACAGCATTGCCTCTAGCATTTTTTCTTTATCTGTGGAATGGGTTGGCATGGGGGTTCCTTTCATGCGCTCTCGCAATAAACATCATCGAAAGCTGCATTTTGGCGGGTTTTAATCATCCCGCGGCGCACCATTTCTAGCAAAGCCAGAAATGTCACAACCATTTCTATGCGGGTATGGCAATATTCGAACAGGGCAAACAACTGTACATGACCCTGGTCTGATAGTTGTTTGCGTATATATGCAATTTTTTCGGGCACGGTAAAGCGCTCCCGCGTCATCTCGCCAAAGCCGGCGCGTATCGGGTCGCGGCGGGCAGCGCGGCGGTTCATGATATCTTCAAAAAGGCCCCACAGCCGCGGCAGCTCTACCCCTTCTAGCACAGGGGTTTGGCTGTCTATGTCTGCACATACAGTCTCAAGAAGCTCCGGGTCGCCAGTGCCAGATATCCGTAGGCCTGGTGGGGATAGGCGCGTAAGCTCCGCGGCCAACAATTGGGCCTCCTGGTAGGCAAGCAGCTTTTGCACCAGGGCCTCACGCGGGTCTTCTTCCTCTGCTTCGTTTTCTAGTTTGGGCTTGGGCAGTAGCATCCGTGATTTAATTTCTAGTAACGTGGCTGCCATTAGCACAAACTCACTCATATTGTCCATATGCATCGGAGCATAAACATCTGGTGCGTCATGGCTAAGGTCATCGCTTTGTTGTAAACGTTGTTCTTCTTGCATCTGTGTTAGGACTTCCAAGTACTGGGTTGTCAGCTCTGCTATTGGGATGTCGTATATGTCTATTTCGTTCCGCTGGATTAACCTAAGCAGCAAGTCTAGTGGGCCTTCGTAGGCGGCAAGTTTTACTTCCATCAGAATATGCCCCAAGCCATACGCACGATTATTTCAGAGATGGGTGCAAGCACGTTGGGGATTATCCCAAAAGCCAGTAGCAAAATTAGAATGATTTGCATAGGTTTTTCATAGTGGTTAAAACGCGCGATATTGTCTGCCCGGCTAAAAGTAATCAATAGCTTATTGGCAGCCAGTGGATATACAGGGATAAGATTAAACAGTGCCAAGTTGATATTAACAAATGCGAAATTGGCCAATAACAAGATACCTATCTGGCTAATATCAGATGTCCAAAACGGGAAATGAGCTAAAACAAAAAACATCCTAAAATCCCAATCCCCAGGCCCAAAGGCACTTGTAGCCAGTGCGTTTACACCAATAACTGCCGCAACCCCAAGCAACAAATTAACAACAACAGGTATTGTATACGTGAGTATAATACCCATCTGCCTATCTTTGTAATGGAGCGCCGTTGTGGGCACGGGCCGCCCCCATCCAAAGCCAAACAGCATCACAAACAAGAAGCCAATAGGCTCAAAAAACTTGAAAGGGTTTGCAGTCATGTAGCCGTGATTTCTTGGGGCAGGGTCACCTTGGGCGGTGCTTACCAGGGCCTTGACCCACTCATGTATAACCGGCACGAGGATGGCAGCCGGTAGTAGATATAGGTATCTCATTATATTTCCCTTTCGTATTAGAAGCTGTATTCAACTCCGACAATGGTGACTTTTCGTGACAGATTTTTGCCAATTGAGGCGGCTCTGACGCGGCTTGCCATTAAGGCAAGCAAGGAGGGGCCAACGAAAAGTGGTGAAAA
>WQVY01000013.1 GCA_009785605.1 Defluviitaleaceae bacterium
ACAACATTTGCAGTGTTGCCAGTAATATTCCCGCCGTTTAGTACAAATGTAACGTCAAACGGTGTTGGGGGTATTTCTGGCTCCCATACAGCCCTGAAATATACATCATCATCAGGTGCTGGTGTAAGTGCTGATGGTATCACAAGCGTATCTGTTAAATCGTCTTCCATTGTCCAGTGCGAGAAGGTAAAACCAAGCCTTGTTGGTAACGGTACCAATGCAGCTGGGATTTGCGTATTATTCGGGAATGGCCCAATTTGATAGTCGGCTGTGCCATGCCCGGCTACTGTACCACCGGCTAAGTTGAATGTTGCCACAAAATCATTGGCACCACTAACCAATAGCCATATCGCGTTAAACGTAATATCTGCGTTTGGAGGTGCAGCAAGTGCAGACGGGGTAACAAATGCATTTCCGCCACCTTCTACTCTCCAACCTTGGAAAATAGCGCCGTCAGCTCTTGGGGTTATCATATTAGGGACGTCTACCGCAGGGATTTGGGTGTTTACGCCAAATGGGCCTCTGGTAACTACTCCGCCAATACCTGTACCAAAGTTGGTAGATACTCCACCACCCAGGTTAAATACTGCTATAAACTGGCCTGGGCCACTATATGGTACCCATACAGCAGTAAACGAAACATTGCTATCTGGGGCAGTAGCTAGGTCAGATGGTGTTACAACATCGCTTGTACCTGAGATTACCCAGTGTACAAAGTTATGCCCTGCTCTTACTGGTGTTGGCACATAAGAGCTTGGGATTTGAGTATCATTTACAAACGGGCCAACAATTACAGGGCCTAAGCCATACTCGCCATAATTACCACTGGCTAAGTTAAAGGTTGCAAAGAAGTTACCGGGGGTAACAACCGGCGCCCATACAGCTGTAAAGGTCAAGTAGTCATTGATAATGACATCAAGAATCGTTGCTTGGGTAAAGGTTGCACCGCTAGGCTCTTGTCTCCATTCTACGAATGTAAAACCTACCCTACCGGGTGCGGGGACTTCGGTACTTGGTATTGTTGTGCCGCCTAAGAACGGCCCACTGTTTACAGACCCTGTACCAAAGGTAGGACATGTACCGCCGGCTAAGTTGAATGTAACATCATACACAACTCCGCCAACTGGTATCCATCTGGCAGTAAATGATATATCTGCATCGGATGTCACTTGATGTGGGTTAACATGCTGCATTGGTACTGCGCCGGTTACTACCCAACCCAGGAATAAATGGCCAGGCCTTGTTGGCTCAGGAACGTCAGCTACATTAACCGCATCGCCGTTTGCTATTGGTCCAATAACGGCACTTGGCAACGAGCCAAATGGGGCATATGTCCCACCTGCAAAGTCAAATGTCGCAAAATGATGACCAGGGACAACTTGCGGGTCCCACACTGCTGTAAATGTTAGAAGCATATCATTTGCCAATAGCGCCGCTGGTGATATGGCCGCTGGCGATACAGGAGTATTGTTGGCACCAATTACCCACTGTACAAAGTTAAAACCAGGCCTATCCAACACTGGGGGTGTTGGGATATCGCTTGGGTTAATTAACTGGTTTACTGGCAAGTTTGACCTATAAATTGGGCCAAGTGGGTTAGCTATATGTGGGGGATAATTACCACCAGATAAGTTAAACCTTGCTGTAAATTCAAGACCTGCATCTATATCCCATACGGCTTCAAAGCGCCAATGTTCCTGGGTTATAGGCATGGAGTTTACTACGGCTGGGAGGTAGTAGTTTGGTGGCACGACGGGGCTAATAACGTTGCCCAGTGCGTCAACTCTACGCCAACCTTGGAAGCTAATCCCAGGAACGCTGTGATTAACCACTGGTGCAGTAACAGTAGCTACACCGGCATTGGCCAAAGGCACTAGCCGCTCTACAGGTGATTGTAGGTTTGTAGCCGTATCATATCCGCCATTTAAATCAAAGATAACCGGGATATAAAGTACAAGCTCAAATGTTATTGTTGTTTGTGTAACCACTTGACCCAAGGCACCATTGCCCGCAGGGTCAATTTGGTTGGGGGTACCAACAGTCAACTCCCACCTGTATGTTGTATTGGACGGAAGTGTAAATACAGGTAAGTGGTTGGTTGCAATTGCTGTACCAGAAGGTACAAAAAGCACAACAGTGTTGGGGTCGTACTGCTCGCTATAGTTGCCTGGTGCAAGCAATATGCTTGGTGGTGCTTCAAATCTTACCTGGAAGTACGTATTACTCCACTGTGCAATAAATGTCGTTGGGTCTGTTATTGCGGCGTTGCTTACATCAACCCTAGACATCAACGCAGGAGGAGTTACGCCCATCTGATGCCAGCCTATATGTGTCTCCCTAACATGCGAACCTGCAGGAAGATAGTCTGGTACATCTGCAAAAGGAACAGACAGGTTGTACCTGATATTTCTAAGCTGGTCTGGGTGGAGTGTGGACATGGATATACCTGCCACTGCGCCAAAGTTAAATGTAACTTGTGCTCTCCATACAGCTACTAGATACACATTTGCTGTTATAGGAAGGGTAAGATCCACTATCGGTGCGTCAGGTGCAGCTCCTAGAACTTTCCACCCATAAAGGGCGAAACCGGTCCTACTTAGCGCAGCCTCTAGTGCGGCTATTTCAAATGCAGGTAATATACCAGTAATGGCGTCTGCATTAATTTCCAAATAGCCAGCCGCATTTATAGCCGGGTTAACATGTGTGCCCAGATTAAAATCAAATGATGCCCTGTGGATAGGGTTCCATTCTGCTTCTAGTACTACATCACCAGTGACAAATGTCAACGCCCCTGGGGTAACAGATGTGCTTGCCCCACCCATATGCATTACCCAGTGGGAGAATGCAAAGCCATCTCTTGTTACAGGCGATGGGACAAGGGTTGATAGGTCTTGATTGGAAAATGTTGGTACTGTAGTCGCAGGTGCAAATGGCAAACCTGCGAACAAACCGCCACCAAGGTCAAATGTGACATCAAATGTCGCATTGCCAAGTGCCGGACTCCATACAGCATAAAAATTTATATCGTCGTTGATTGGTAACGATGGGTCGCCGACTGGGGCGTTCAAAGCTGGGCCTGTTGCCCAGTGTGAAAAGCTTGTAAAACCAGCCGGTGGGAAAATCCCGCTTACCGAAGGTGCAGATAATACATCCGGTACCTGACTGGCTGGGATAGTACCGCCACTAGGGATTTGTGGTACTACTGTAACCAATGGCAACGGGATACCGGTAGCATCTTGGCCACCCATAAGGTTGAATGTAACATCAAACGGGCCTTGTGGGGAAAACGGTAGCCATATAGCATTAACAATAATGCTACCGCCACCCAATATGGGGTTGGCTAATAACGGGTCAGCACTCCAACCTCCAAATGTATCGCCATTTGGATGCCAGAATAAGCTGTCATCTGGTAATTGTGATGATAACAGGTTACCACCTATGCCATCTGGTGTAATACCTTCGGGTATCACTTGAACAGATGAGATACCAGAGCCCATACCACCACCAGCGTAGAATGTATGGCCAAGACCTAAATTAAATGTAACGGTAGGTTCGGGGCCTATAAAAGCTGTCCAGTCAGCAAAAAGTATTGTATCCGTAGTAAATGTGTCGATTGAGAGGTCAACAGGGACACCAAGAGCACCGCCTGACAACCACCCATCAAAGTTCATGGTATATGGCATTGGCCATACTGGAATGCCAGGGGCAGACACCATATCAAACGCGTCTGTTGTTGTGAACTGGTTGCCTGAGTTACCAAGCACACCATCCCACACACCGCCGGCTAGCTGGAAGGTTATGTTAGCGCTAAGTGGCATTATTGGAATATATCCACCAGTTGGCACAAACGGTACATAAGCCGGTGTATAAGATGGCCCAAAAGCCGGCACATACCCCTCGCTCCACAACGCTATGTAGAGCTTACTAACAAAACTGCCGGTTGCGTTGTAGTCCATAAACTCGTCATGTACCACGCTACCTATTTGGGTCCACCCGGCAAATACAGAGCCGTATCTTTCGGGCATGGGCAGGGTAAAGCTTTCACCACCCCGTCTTGTGATGATTACGTCGTCAAAACTCCCATGGACATGGCCGCCGTCTAACATGAAAGTGTAAATAACCACATCGTCAGAACCACCAGGGACTACACCGCCTGGCTGGGCGAACAAGCCCCATAATGGGATTGCCATAAGCGTAAGTAAAAGGATTGCCGCCATGGCAATATTCTTCTTCTTCACTTAGTAAAACCACCTTTCTTTTTTGTATTAAAGGCGCCTCTAATCTTATAACCTATGTAAGACACCATAGTGGACAACAACTTGCGGACATTTGCTGCAAATATGCACAAATACGCAAAGGCATTCTAACTCAACATTGACAGCAATGTAAAGTTAAGTTTGGGTTACGAGTACAACCAAACCTCCCTTTGGCAACGCGCAAACCAAACATATAAAAACAGCAAAGCTGTTTTATGCAAACTCTGGACAACTTAAATTGTAACTGCTTATCGTATGTACATCCCTTAACACTGCCTTAGCAACTATTGTTATATTGCAGTTTAGGGAAAACCCCCTAGTATCTTCACCCTTATATGGCGGACGGTGCAATGCATTTCACCGCCCGCAAAACTTGAGCGTAATAACTAGGAGTAGTGCCCCCGACAGGACTTGAACCTGCACGGTCTCCCACCAGAACCTAAATCTGGCGCGTCTGCCAATTCCGCCACAGGGGCATGACTTCGGTATATTGTAATATGATGCGCGGAATGAGTCAAGCTTTGGGTTTTGATGATACCGATAAAGGTTTTTTTATGTACAAATCCCTAAAAAATGTTAAAATCACCTCATGGATATTACAAAACTCACTGGCATTGGCGAAAAACGCGCCCAAGCCCTTAGGGCCGTAGGTCTTAACACAGTATTTGACTTGATAAACTACTTCCCAAGGGACTATGACGACCGTAGTCAAATAAAAACCGTGGAAGAACTAATCCCTGGGGTAGTTAACACAATCCGCGGGGTGTTGGCAAGCGCTCCAGATAATATTAACCCACCGCGCAAAAGAACAAACGGCAGACCCCTTACCATCACCAAGGCCGTACTCAATGATACCACCGGCAAGCTAGAAATGGTATGGTTTAATCAACCATATCTAAAAAAATATTTCCGTACAGGGCAGGAATATATCTTCACAGGCCGGGTAAAACTCGATTTTAAAAATCATCTGCAAATGGAATCACCAGACTATGAGCCTTGTAGCGAAACGCTGCTTTCTGGTGGGAGGATTGTGCCTGTCTACACAACACCCAAGGGTTTTTCGCAAAAGACCTTTAGGGCGCTTATTTACCAGGCACTTGATGCATGTAGCGGCCTTGATGTGGGGGTATCGTCCCCGTTTTATGACAACCTGCCATATTGCATAAGGCAAGCTAACCAACTATGTGACCGCAAAGCGGCTCTTTATAATATCCACTATCCCGAGTCTAACCAGGCTTTCATGGCGGCGCGGCAGAGGTTGGTGTTTGAGGAGCTATTTTTTATGCAGATGGCGCTGTTTACGCTCAAGGGCGCAAATGCCGAAACACCTGGGATTATGCTTTGTGATATAAACATTAATACATTTGTTAACGGCCTACCATTTATGCCAACAGCCGCGCAGTTACGTGTCCTTCACGATATAGCCTCGGATTTTAAAAGCGGTATGCGTATGAACCGGCTTATCCAGGGGGATGTAGGTAGCGGCAAGACAGCCGTTGCCATGGCAGCAGCATACATGGCAATAACCAACGGGTACCAAGCTGCGATTATGGCCCCAACCGATGTACTGGCACAGCAACACTACAAAGATTTTTGCCACAATTTTAGGCAATACGGTATCGAAACGGTACTTCTTACTGGTGCACTAACTGCCAGTGCTAGGCGTGAAACCCTTGCAAAAATCGCCTCTGACCCCAAAATTATGATTGTGGGTACCCATGCCCTAATACAACCAGGTGTTGAGTATGCGCGGCTGGGGCTGGTAATAACAGACGAGCAGCACCGCTTTGGCGTCAACCAGCGGTTTATGTTATCAAAAAAAGGGTTGGAAAATGCACCCCATACATTGGTAATGACAGCTACCCCAATACCACGCACATTGGCGCTTATCTTATATGGGGACCTAGATATATCTGTGATAGATGAGCTGCCCCCAGGGCGGCAAGCTATAAAAACCTACTGTGTAGATTCCCACTACAGGGGGCGGGTACATGATTTTATACGCAAGGAAGCAGACGCGGGGCGGCAAGCATATATTATCTGCCCTGCAATAGAAGACACAGCCACCGAAAATGAAACAATACACAATGAAACGATAAGCAATGAAACGATACGCAACGTACAAGATTATACCCGCGAGCTATCTGCCGCCATGCATGGCTTAACAATAGCCAGCCTACACGGCAAAATGAAACCCGCCGAAAAACAGCAAATAATGGACGATTTTAAAGCCGGTAAAACCCATGCGCTGGTATCAACCACAGTTATAGAAGTTGGCGTACACGTAGCCAACGCCAACCTCATAATAATAGAAAATGCAGAGCGCTTTGGCCTTTCACAATTGCACCAGCTACGCGGCAGGGTTGGGCGCGGTACGGCACAGGCGTACTGTGTATTAATAACAGATGCAAAAAGCAAAATAACAAAAGCACGCATGAAAGCCATGACCGATACTACCGATGGTTTTAAACTGGCCGAGCTTGACCTAGCACAGCGTGGTGCGGGCGATTTTTTTGGCACAAGACAACACGGCTTGCCGGATTTTACTATTGCTAACCTGTATACGGATATAGAAATACTAAAAAAAGCACAAGCCGCCGCTCATGCTGCTTACAAGGGCGAGATTGTGCTTAGTGATGAAGAATCAAAAATGCTGGCTATGAATGTTGGGCTTTCGCCTGTGTTGTAAGAAGTTGTATTCAACCAGCAATGCATTAATCTCATTGCCAACCAATAAAATTACAGAAATTAGATTAAGCCACAAGATTAAAATAAACACCCCAGCAATACTACCATAAATTGCTGGGTACTGGGTAAAGTTTGTAATGGCAAAACCAAACACGCCAGAGGACACCGCCCAGGCAAGTACAGTAACAGCCGCGCCAGGCAGCAATTGCCTAAGGCGTATTTTTTTTGCTAAGGCCAGCTTATACATTAACGTGGTGGCAAAAATCATCACCGCCAGCGCCCCGGCAGTGCTAAGCGGCATAAACAGAGCCTCCAGGTCGTCATGTACAAACAAGTCCCATATATACCTGCCCAGCACTAGTAGCGTAAGCATCACCACAATAACCAGCGCAAACAATAGCATCATAGCCAAACTCAAGGCCACTTGCTTTACAATACCACGCTCGTCGCGGGTATCGAAGGCGGCATTGGCACTGCGTATTATTGCCCTAAACCCGTTGGCAGAGTTGTAAACACTAAAAAACAAACCAGCCGAAAGCAGTCCGCGGCTACGGGTTTCTTCAAGCCCATGCAAGAAGTCCGCTACAAGAATAGCCACATCTGCCGGCAAAACATAGTATATTGGGGCTAAAATAGCAGACGTGTCAAAGGACGTAAAACCCAGTAATGACATAAGAAATATCAAAAATGGAAAGAACGCTAACAACACCCGGTACGTAAGGCTCGCGGCGCGCTCTAGCACCTGACCGGTTTGGCATTTTATTATTAAGCTTAATACAAAAATAGCTGGCTTGGACATAAAAGCCTCATTTAAATAGTAATTATTTGTTCTTGTAACCATTATATCCATGATATGATGGCGTATACAAAACTTGCATAGGATAGGTGAAAATTTGGATAATATAGTTATGGATATCTACAGCCGGCTTGAGTCTTGCTATGGCAATCTTAATTGGTGGCCGGCTCGTTCCCCATATGAGGTGATTGTGGGGGCAATTTTGACCCAAAATACTAACTGGAGCAATGTAGAAAAAGCGCTGGCCAATTTTGATGGTGATATTACACCCATGCGGTTGCTTGCCCTTGACTTGGATGAATTGAAGGCGCTTATACGCCCAGCTGGGTTTTATAATCAGAAGGCAGATTATTTGGTGACGGTGACAAAGTGGTTCGAGCGCTATGCGTTTGATGTGGACACAGTCCGGGCCAGGCCGCTTGACGAGATACGGGCGCAATTGCTTGCCCTACGCGGCATTGGCAATGAGACTGCGGATTCTATTTTGCTGTATGCATTTGGATTTCCAACCTTTGTGATAGACAAGTACACGCTGCGGTTTTGCCAGCGCTACCCACTAGATGCCGGTAGTGATTATATGTCCGCAAAGGCTTATTTTGAAGCGCATCTGCCGCGAGATGTGGCTTTGTTTAATAATTATCACGCGCTAATTGTGATTAATGCCAAAGAGCATTGTAGCGCAAAAAAACGCTGCGAAGGCTGTCCACTAAGCGCATATTGTCAGAAGCTGTAATTGCAGCAAATTATGTATGATTTCTTGCGTATATACATGATGGGGAACTCGCATGTATATACAAAAGGTAAAGGAGGCATGAAATAATTCATGAACAAACAAATAACCATAACCATAGCCAATACAGGCACTGCCATCATCCCCAAAGGCACGACTTTGCTTGAGCTAAGCGCATCTTACGCCAACACAAAACAATGGCCTATACTGGTAGCCACAGTTGACAATGAGCTACAAGATCTTTCTCGTAAACTGTTGTTTGACTCCACTGTCGAGTTTTTGGACGCAAGCGACCCCAACGGCTTCCGCGCATACCAGCGCAGCGTGTCATTCTTGATGGTGTATGCTGCCAAGGTTGTACTTGGTAAAAAGGCCCGGGTAGTCATTGGGCATTCTATCAACAAAAATTACTATTGCGAGTTACCAGAGCATCACGAGCCCATCTCTCAAGAGCTCTTGGAAAAAATAGAAGCAGTAATGCGCGAAACAGTAGAACGCAACCTACCCATAGAGAAGCATACCCTTCAAAAAGAATACGCGCTAAATCTAGCAGCTGAGTTTGGCTTATACGACAAGCAGCGGCTGTTAAAGTACCGCCACAACTTGACGGTAAGCTTCTATAAGCTGGACTGGTTTTACAATTATTTTTATGGGGAAATGGCTCCATCTACAGGCTGCCTAAACCATTTTAAGCTGGTCAAGCGCTCTAGAGGGTTTATGCTACAGTTCCCAGACGCTAGTCAAGGCAACGAACTTGCTGAGCTTGCACCCAGGCACAAGGTATCCGAAGTCTTCGAAGAAGCAAGTGAGTGGGCAAGGATAATAAACGCCGACACAGTGGGTGCGCTCAACGACAAGCTTTGCCAACATGGCAACGGCATGATTATCCGCGTAGCAGAAGCCCTGCACGAGAAAAAGACCGCACTACTGGCGGACCGTATCGTAAACGAAAACCGCCCCATCGTGCTTATAGCCGGGCCAACGTCTTCCGGTAAAACAACATTTGCGGCAAGGCTTAGCACGCAACTACGGGCAGCAGGGGTGACACCTCACGTTATAGGGTTAGACAATTATTATCACAACCGCGGCGACGGCCGCATCCCACGAGACGAACATGGCAACGAAGACTACGAGACAATAGTAGCCATTGACACAGCACAAATAACAAAGGATTTGCAAGCCCTACTTGGTGGCGAACGAGTCGAAATTCCAACATTTAATTTTTTGACCGGTAAGCGGGAATACAAGGGGCGCTTTTTGGAGTTGGCCAAGGGAGACGTGCTTATACTAGAAGGTATACACGGCCTAAACGAACAAATAAGTGAGGGCATACCATCAGCGCATAAGTTTAAAATTTTCATCTCTGCACTGACCCAGATAAACATCGACGACCATAACCGCATCCCCACAACTGACACAAGACTCGTGCGCCGTATCGTGCGCGATTTCCAATCCAGGGGGACTTTGGCGGTGGACACGATAGACCGCTGGCCCTCTGTACTAAGGGGCGAGGCAAAATATATCTACCCCCACCAAGAAGAAGCTGATGCCTTTTTCAACTCTGCGCTAATATATGAGATGTGTGTGCTAAAACAATATGCAGAGCCGCTACTGTTTGACATAACGCCCGATATGCCCCAATATACCGAAGCTCGCCGGTTAGTCAAATTTCTAAGCTCGTTCTTGTGTATGCCCAGCGAGAATATACCGGTTAACTCTATCCTTAGGGAGTTTGTGGGTGGAAGTTGTTACAGCCATTAAGGTGAGTAAAATGATTTAGCAAAATAAAGGAGATTATCTAGAATGGAAAATTCGAACAGGAACAAAAGTAGTGTAGTACCTATTATAGTGGCATTGGCTGTCGTACTTATTGCAGCCGTAGCCATATGGTTCTTTGTCTTCAACGACTCGTCGCCGCTGGCAGAACGGGGAGCTTACAACGACGGCGATACTGCTAACAATAACAATCAAGAGCAAGATCTAGCTCCCGACACAAATAACAACAACGACGACATGACAAATGACGACACAACAACTATAAATGACAACGAAGGTTTTACATGGCTTGTACAACCCAGATATGACGAAATGCGCTTCTTTGAAGGCGGCTTGGCGGCAGTTAACTTAAACAATTTGTGGGGTTTTATTAACAAATACGGGGAAGAAGTCATACCCCCGCAATATTCAGACCATTTCCCGTTTAGCGAAGGCTTTGCCGCAGTTAGTATTGGTGCAGATCTTAACGAGTGGGGAAGGCCCGTTGGCGGCCAGTGGGGCTTTATAGACACCACAGGCAGGGAAGTTTTAGCGCCGCGTTTTGATAGTGTGCTGCCCTTTAATAACGGTATAGCGATGTTTAGAACCGGTAGCATACAAGACGAGTGGGGCTGGCCAATAGGCGGCCATTGGGGCGCTGTGGATACATCTGGCAACATAGTTATAGAGGCTCTTTTTGACGAATTCCACGGATTTAACGACGACTTGGCAGCGGTAAGGGTCAATAGCGTCATAACAGATGACGGGATGATATCCGAAGGCGAATGGGGCTTTATTGACAGAAATGGCAATATGATAATCGAGCCCAATTTTACTGGGGCTTCGATGTTTAACCATGGGTTTACATCTGTAAGGGTGGGCGGCACATGGCAGGATTGGCAGGTTGTTGGTGGTGTGTGGGGCATAATAGACACAAGCGGGGAAATTATTGTATCACCACAATATGACATCATACATGGTTTTTCGGACGGTCTTGCGGCTGTGATGGCTGGCAGCTCTTTTGATGAGCAAGGTTTTTTTGTTGGCGGCCAATGGGGCTTTATTGATACATCTGGCTATGAAGTTGTACCTCTGATATATGACTCTGTCGCGGGTTTTCATGAAGGGTTTTCTGCTGTATTTGCAGGCGATTATTGGGGCTTTATAGACATGACAGGTAGGGTGACGGTACCCCTTATTTATACCGCTGTGGCTGGGCAAACTGCATCAGGTTTTGCTGCAGTTGCAACCGGCGGCATAAGACACGATGAGCTTGGGCATGTCGAAAGACGCCAATGGGGCGTTGTAGATATCACAACGGGCGAAGAAGTTATACCGCTTATATACGACTCTGTTTGGATATTGAACGATGAAACAGTAGCAGTATTGGTAGACGCAGATATAAACAACGAATGGGGCAGCGTAGAGGGTGGCAGATGGGGCCTCATTGACATGACAGGCCGCGTAATATTAGAACCAAAGTACGATGTGTTGACCAACAGCGGCGATGACGATTTGCTTCGCGTGTTGGTAGACGGTACACTCACCGAGTGGGGAGGCTTTACCGGCGGCCAATGGGGCGTTATTGATATGACCGGCCACGAGGTAATACCGCCGCAGTACGATGATATTTGGTCCTTTGTTCACGGTTTTGTACCAGTAAGGGTTGGCGGTACAGCCAATGCTCAAGGCATAGTAGAGGGTAACTACTGGGGTGTAATAGACCGCACAGGTCATATGATAATATCACCAAATTACGAACAAATTTGGATCCTTTCGGAGGATGTTATTGCCGTCATGAATGATGCAGAAAGAGACGAATGGGGCAGCATTATCAGGGGCCGCTGGGGCTTTTATGATACCCGCGGCAATGTGATTATCCCACCAAGCTATGACAATATAGGCTTTTTCTATGACGGCCTTATAGCAATAATGCATGACGGGCTTTGGGGCCTTGCACGTATTAGTTGATTTATAGCAATTCCCCCTTTAAACGGTCCCGGCCGAGCTGAAAATAGCGGACGTTTCAACGCTTTTTCAGCGATAGTCGGGGCCGATTTAAAGGTGAATTGCTTTAACCGTATTTTACTTCCCGTACCGCATAGCCTCCAGTTTGGCCGCTGTTTCTTTATCCAGCAGGCCAAACAGGGGGTTTTTCTTTACTGGGGTATTTTCTATGTGGCGCTGGCGCAGTTGCTGCTTTGCGTTGTCTATTTCTTTCCATAGGTCTGTGGCGGATATGCGGTTAGCGCCTTGGCCTAGGATTATCAGTTGCTCTAGGGCATCTGATGTGGCTACGGTTATGCGGTCACGGCTTTTGCCTTCTTTGGAGAGTTTGTAGGCGGCTTGCTCTATGTACCGGTCTGCGGTTTCGGCTTCTTTTGTGAACACGATTTTTACATTGTTGTATTCTGTTACACTTCCTATGCCACCAGGCACCATGTGCGCATCGAAAACTATGATTACGCGGTAACGGCTCAAAGCCATAAACTCACACAATGCATCACAAAGTTTTATGCGTGCACCGTCAAGCGAGTCTGCGGCTATAGCTGACAGCTCTGGCCGTGCGTGTATAACGTTGTATCCGTCTACAAGCAGGTAATGGGCGCGGGTTTTCATGCCTGGGTAGGCAGTGTAGTTAGCATTTTTATTGCCGGTTTGTGCGCCCCTGTGCGAGTGCGTACTACCTCATATATAAGCACACCAGCCGCGACAGACACGTTAAGAGACGACATTTGCCCCAGCATTGGGATGCTTACATGAAAATCTGCAGTCTGGGACACAAGGCGGCTTACACCCTCGCCTTCGGCGCCCAGTACAATGGCTATTGGGCCGCTTAGGTCGGCTTCGTACATGCTTTCACCGTTCATGTCGGCACAGGCTATCCATAGGCCGGCAGCCTTTAACTCTTCCAGCGTACGGGTGATATTGCCCACACGGGCTACGGCCATGTGGGTTATTGCCCCGGCAGAGGTCCTTGCTACTGTGCCGGTAAGGCCCACAGCGCGGCGCTTAGGGACTATAACACCGTGCGCGCCACCAGCCTCTGCTGTACGAATTACCGCACCCAGGTTGTGAGGGTCGGTTACGCCATCCAGTACTAGTATAAACGGGGGTTGGTTGCGTGATTTGGCAATGGCTAATATATCTTCTATTGTTGCATATGGGATTGCGGGGCACAGGGCTATCACGCCTTGGTGGTGGCCTGTTTCAGATGTTGTATCCAGCTTTGCACGGTCTACTTCTTGTACAACTATACGGCGGTCACGGGCTTTTGCGGCAATTAGGCGCAAGGTCCCTTCCAGTGGCTTGTCCTTGTCCCGGCGCAGTAGTATGCGGTCTATTGGCTTTTCGTTGTTTAGGGCTTCTAGTACGGCTTTGCGGCCTTCTAGTATCAAATTTTCGGTTTCCATTGGGTTACTCCTTATTGTGGCTTGTGCATTGCTTGAATATTTCTTCTAGGCGTTCTATGTTTCGTGTGTTGTATAAATGGCCAAACAGCGCTTCTAGGCCTGTGGCATGGCGGTATGATGCCGTGTCTGCATTTTTGGCGCGTGTTAGGGGGTTGAGATTGCGGCCGCGGCGCATGATTGTTTGCTCGTCTGGGGTTAGGGACTGGTAAATACGGTGGTACATATCTGCCTGGGCGGTGGCGGAGACAATATCCTTTGCGCGGCGGTTGGCTTTGTTTACGGGTAAGCCTTCGGCTATTAGCATCTCACGTGCCCACAGCTCGAACACCGCGTCACCCAGGTATGCCAGCGAAGCGGCGCTTATGCCCTGTGCCAACGTACGCCTCCCCTTGTATCTTCAAGTATTATGCCTTTGGAAGCAAGCTCGTCCCTTATACGGTCCGACTCTGCAAAGTTTTTGGCTATGCGTGCGGCTGTACGTGCAGCTATTAGCGCTTCTACTTCTTCATCGGTTAGGGTGACAGTATCTGTGTCGGTATCCGTATCGGCAACTATCCCCAAGAGCCCGCATAACAGCTCTAACTTCTCGCGTAGATATTGCGCATTTTCTTTTGAAATTGTTGGGATTTGCTTGTTGGTAAAGGTTACAAGTTCGTAGATGGCGGTTACTGCGTCTGCGGCGTTGAAGTCATCTTCCATGGCCGTCTCGAAAGCTTGGATGTATTGGTTTACTTCTTGTTGTATGGGTGTGCGGGTGCTACTTTGTGCTGTTTTTTCGGCGTGGGTAAGGTTCCTGTGGCAATTTTTAATGCGGTTTAGGCCTTGTTTAGCAGCTTCTATTACTTCATCTGTAAACTCCATGGGTGCGCGGTAGTGGCCGCTTACTAAATAAAAGCGGATTACATCATATGGGAAGCGCTGGGCTACCTCACGCAATGTTTGAAAATTACCGGCAGACTTGCCCATTTTCTTGTGATTGACCGTTAATATGCCACAGTGCATCCAGTAACGGGCAAAGTTTTTGCCGTTGGCGGCTTCGCTCTGGGCTATTTCATTTTCGTGATGCGGGAAGATTAAATCACTTGCGCCGCCGTGGATATCTATTTCTTCGCCCAAGTATTTTAGCGCCATGGCAGAGCATTCTATGTGCCAGCCGGGGCGGCCTTGGCCCCAGGGGCTTTCCCAATACGGCTCGCCTGGTTTTGCGGGCTTCCATAGTACAAAGTCTGTAGCGTTTTGCTTGTCTGTATCTACTTCAACCCTGGCCCCGGAAATTAAATCTTCTATTTTTTTGCGTGAGAGTTTGCCGTAACCTTGTGCGTTTGCGGTATTGAAGTATACGGAGCCATTTTTGTGATATGCATGGCCGCCTTGTACTAAGCGCTTTATCATAGCTATTATTTCCGGGATTTCACCAGTTGCTTTTGGGTGGATAGTGGCATGTCTCACGTGCAACGAGTCTAAATCTTCTAATGTGCGCTGTATATATTTTTCGGCCAGCTCGTGAGTGGCACAGCCTTCATCTGCGGCGCGTTGGATAATTTTGTCCTCTATGTCTGTGAAGTTTTGGATGTATATAACTTCGTAATCCTTATACTCTAGATAGCGGCGTATAGCATCAAAAGCCACATAAAAACGGGCATTGCCTATGTGGATATCGTTGTAGACTGTCTGCCCGCAGGTGTACATTTTTATTTGGCCTGGGTTTATTGGGGTCAGGGGCTCTTTTTTGCCGGTTAGGGTGTTATAAATTTTCATGTATATTATCCTTTCACGCTGGTTGGCTTTTGTTGATTAAGCACACAGCCTGGGCAGCTATGCCCTGCATTGTGCCGGTAAAGCCTAGCCCTTCTTCTGTAGTAAACTTTACATTTACGGCAGTGGGTTGTATATCCAGAGCTTGAGCTATGTTGTGTTTCATATGATCACGGTATGGGGATAACTTTGGGGCTTGGCATATAAGTGTTGTGTCTATGTTGGCGACTTGCCAGTTGTCTTTGGCTATGAGTTTCCCCACTTCTAGAAGCATACATAAGCTGGATGCATCTTTATAGGCCACGTTATTGTCTGGGAAATGCTGTCCTATGTCGCCCAAGCCAGCCGCACCCAATAGTGCATCCATGACTGCATGGGTTAGTACATCCGCATCCGAATGGCCTAGCAGCCCCAGGCTGTGTGGGATGTCTACCCCACCTAGTATCAGCTTGCGATTTGCCACGAGACGGTGTACGTCATAGCCTGTGCCTATTTGGTATTGGGATTGGTATTGGTGTTGCATGGGATTAGTCAGTCCTTCCGTGTGTGGTGTGTATATTGCTGTAAAAGAATGCTTTATCATTAGTATCAAAACCGCCGGCGTAGTGTAGCCACTTATACGCCTTTGGCAAAACCAACATTTAAGTGTAAAATAAATTGCTAAACAAGGCTAACAGAACGCATTGCAGAGGAGTAATCATATGCACACAGCATTATACCGCAAAAGGCGGCCAAAATCATTCGCTGATTTGGTTGGCCAGCCCCATGTTGTACAAGCCCTTTCAAACCAGCTGCAAACAGGCCAAGTTTCACATGCATATCTGTTTTGTGGGACTCGCGGTACGGGCAAGACTTCTGCAGCCAAGATTTTTGCCAGGGCGGTAAATTGCCAGGCTGGCGATGCAAACAATGCAAACGGCCCGTGCAATATATGTGACATATGCCAAAGCATCTTGTCTGACCGCTGTATGGATGTAATAGAAATTGACGCTGCGTCCAACAACAGTGTTGACAATATCCGCGACCTGCGGGAGGAAGTACGCTACCCGACAACACAGGGCATTTATAAGGTTTATATCATAGATGAAGTGCATATGCTTTCTACCAGCGCATTCAACGCCCTGTTAAAAACATTAGAAGAACCACCGCCTCACGTGATTTTCATATTAGCAACAACTGACCCGCAAAAAATCCCCGCCACTATATTGTCACGCTGCCAGCGGTACGATTTTAAGCGGATATCTGCATCAGACATGATAGAAACAATGAAGCGCTACTTGCAAGCAGAAAACGCAACCTACGAAGATGCAGCACTTGAAAGAATCGCATATCATTCCGACGGGGCGATGCGGGACGCACTTAGCCTGTTAGACCAATGTCTAAATTTAGGGTCAGTAACAAGTGATGAAAATGCAGAGCAACACGGTACAACCCTTACCTTGGGCAATGTCCTAAAAATACTAGGTGCAGTAGACCGGCAGGCATTATTCGATTTTACAGAGGCTTTAGCAGCATACGACAGTACCACAATACTAAAAATAATAGACGATAACATGAAGCAAGGCCGTGACGTTGCGCAACTGACCAATGACTTAATACGGCATTTTCGCGATGTGCTGGTAGCAGGGCAGGGCGCGTCACTAGATTACTCAGCAGAAATAACACAAAAATTAAAAGAGCAAGGCACACACATACAACCAGAGCGGTTGATTGTATATATCCACACTTTTTCCGAAACCCTGCGGGAGTTGCGCTTTGCCCCCCATATGCGCACGGCACTGGAGGTATGCGCGCTAAGACAATGCTCACCAGCAGCACTGGCCGTAAGTGACATAGCGGGCCAGGGTCAGGCATATAGCAGCAGCGGCGAGCTAGAGGGGCTAATATCGCGCATAGCCAAGCTAGAGCGACAAATATCAGATACGGCTGTAACACCACAAACGACATATACAGGACCAGAACAAAAACCACCACAAGTACAACCCATACAAGAAACGCAACCCGCACAGCCTAAAAATCCACAATCAACACAAACCCCCACCCCACCCCACACCGGCGACCTTACCCCTCAACTTATGTACACAATACAGTCTAACTGGATATCTGTAGTAAGCACCCTTTCGCCAATGTTACGCTCAACACTAATACGTTGCGGCATAGAGCCAGATGGCGCAATACTTAAAATAATCTGCGACAACGAATCCGAAGTAAAATTCCTAAAGGACAAAAACCGCCCACTAATGATAAGGGAAGCCTTAGCCGAAAAATTCAACCTATCTACTCCCCCCAACCTTGCCTTTATCGTAAGCGACCCTTACAATGTAGCGGCAAAGCCAAAGAAACTCGCAACCAGCACCGCACCACCGCAACCTCCAGCAAGAGAAGCACCCAAGGAGGTACCATTCGAAATACCACTCGAAATACCATCCGAAGTCCAGCAAGAGGCCGTATCCCAAGCTCAACCAGAAACAGCACCAGTAGAAATGGAGCAATTGGACTGGTCAAGCTTTGGCCAAGACATAGACACAGATACAACTTCACCATTTTAAATATAAAGGAGAACCCAACATGCGCAAAGGATTTAACCCAATGGGCGGCGGCATGAACATGAACCAACTCATGAAGCAAGCCAAAAAAATGCAAGATGAAATGGCCGCGATGCAAGAAGAAATGGCAAGCAAGACCCTGGAAGTATCCTCTGGCGGTGGTGCCGTAAAAGTTACCGTAAGCGGCGAGAAAAAAATCCTAGATTTAACCATCTCACCAGATGTTGTAGACCCAGACGATGTAGAAATGCTACAAGACCTAGTCATGAGCGCCGTAAACGAGGCACTTCGCCAAATAGAAGAATCAACAAATTCCCAAATGTCTAAACTTACCGGCGGGCTCAACCTTCCGGGGATGTTCTAATGCAGTTTTATGGCGGCCCAATAACTAAGCTAATAGAGGAACTGTCGCGTTTACCAGGTATAGGAGGCAAGTCTGCACAAAGGCTCGCCTTTTATATTATCAACCAACCATTAGAAAAGGCAAAAACCCTTGCAGCATCTATAATAGACGCACGTGAAAACGTACGCTACTGCGATATTTGCTGCAACCTGACAGACCAAAACCCATGCCGTATTTGCCAAAACGCCAAGCGCAACCCCAAGGAGATCATGGTAGTAGAAGACCCGCGTGACATGGCCGCCTATGAGCGCACCCAGGAGTATCACGGGTTATACCATGTACTTCATGGCGCAATATCGCCTATGCATGGGGTTGGGCCAAACGACCTAACAATTGCAGCACTTCTAAAACGCCTGCAGAACCAACCGGTAGAAGAAGTAATTGTTGCCACCAACCCCAACGTAGAAGGCGAAGCCACAGCGCTGTATATCAGCAAGCTAATAAAGCCTACTGGGGTCAAAGTGACGCGGATAGCCCACGGCGTGCCTGTTGGCGGCGATTTGGAGTATGTAGATGAAGTAACACTGTTTAGGGCACTAGAAGGGCGAAGGGAGATATAGCGCATGTTGCCACATACAATAAGGCGGCTATTTTCAACCCAATACATGGTAAAAGAACATTTGCGCCGTGGCGATATTACACCCACAAAAGAAGCATATAAAGACTCCTTGCGCATGGCAACACCAGCCGTGGCAGAGATGGTAAGCATCGCTATCATGGGCATGATGGACATGGTAATGGTGGCGCGTATCGGCCCCCATGCTGTTACGGCAGTTGGGCTTACCGGCCAGCCAAGGATGATTTTCTTTTCTATATTCTTTGCGCTTAATATTGCGGTTACGGCCATTGTGGCCCGCAACAAAGGGGCCGGGAACGATGAAACCGCCCGCCTATGCCTACGCCAGGCTATGATGTTGGTGGCCGTCTTTGGGATAATGATTTCAGGGCTGGCCGTAACACTCGCACGGCCAATGATGACGCTGGCCCGGGCCCAATACGATACTATAGACCTGGCTACTTCGTACTTCCGCATTTCATCTTTTGGCTTGGTTTTTGCTATTATGTCTGGCACTATATGCGCCGCACAACGTGCCGCCGGCAACACAAAAATAACTATGCAGGTCAATATCGTGGCCAATGTGGCAAAAGTTATTTTTAATTTTTTACTTATAGAAGGCCGCTTTGGTTTCCCTCGCATGGAAGTAGACGGGGCGGCGGTGTCTTTGGTTATAGCCAATGTTATTAGCTTTGGGCTCGCGTTCGCGTCTTTACTTAAAAAAGACGCTTATTTGCGTATCAGCCGCAAAGATAGCTGGCGGCCGGACCCTCCAATGCTCAAGACCGTAGGCCGTGTAGCCGCCGGTGGTATGCTGGAGCAGTTCGCATTGCGGATAGGTTTCTTTATGTCGGCTTGGGTAATTGCTGGGCTTGGCACTATAGAGGCGGCGGCCCATTTTATCGCTATGCAGCTTATGGTGCTTAGCTTTGCATTTGCAGACGGCCTGGGTGTGGCAACAACCGCACTTGTTGGGCAAAATCTTGGCAAAAAAAGGCCAGATTTGTCTATAATGTACGGCAAAATTGGCACAAGACTTGCATGGACTGTAGCTGCGCTGTTGAGTACCATAGCTTTTGTGACGCGGTTTCATTTCCCGCTGCTATTTGCCTTGGGTAATGACCCGGAAATTGTGCAGATGACCGCCGGTGTTATTCTTATCCTGGTATATATTATGCCATTCCAGACTGCGCAAATTGTAATGGCCGGCAGCTTGCGCGGTAGTGGCGATACCCGGTTTGTGGCCATGACCATGCTTGTGACAGTGACATTAATAAGGCCCGGTTTGGGCTATATATTGGCTTACCCGTTGGGCTGGGGCCTAACCGGCGCCTGGATAGCCATCTTGGTTGACCAGGCTGTTAGGCTTGTAATGCTGCTCACACGGTTTTCTGGTGGGCGGTGGATACGGGCAAAATTGTAGTAACTTCTCCGGAAACTCCGAATGAGCGGCCTAAAAACTTACTAATACCTAAGATTTTTTGGCCGCGAAGGAAGTTTCCGGAGAAGTCTAGTAGATTTTCGCACAATTATTCGAGAGGAGCATTACCATGCTAAAAGTAGCAATATTAAGCAGGTGGCATGTCCACGCAGATGGGTGTGCAAAGCAGTTCCAGTCAAGACCAGATGTGACATTAACCGCAATGTGGGACGAAGAACCAGAAAAAGGCCGTGAGTTTGCCGCAAAACTGGGTATAGATTTCGAGCCGGATTTGGACGTACTACTGGCAAGGGCTGATGTAGACGCTGTTTGCATAAATGCCCCCACCAACATGCACCGGGACGTAATTGTAAAAGCCGCACAGGCAGGCAAACATATTTTTACAGAAAAGGTACTGGCCCCAACCACCGCCCAAGCGGCTGAAATCCGCGCTGCAGTTGAAAAAAGCGGTGTAAAGTTTTGTATTTCGTTCCCACATCGCACACTCCCTCATAACTTACTGGCCAAGAAAGTGCTGGACGACGGGCTGCTTGGCGATGTCACATACGTGCGCGTACGCAATGCCCACGACGGTGCCTCACGCGGGTGGCTACCGCCCCATTTTTATGACGAAGTCCAGTGTTGCGGCGGCGCAATGATAGACTTGGGTGCACACCCTATGTACCTTATTGCGTGGCTGCTTGGTAAGCCTTCGGAAGTTTCTTCTGCATTTACTTATGTCACCGGCCATGCAGTGGAGGACAATGCTGTTTCTATAATGAAGTATTCTAGCGGGGCAATAGCAGTATCAGAAACTGGCTTTGTTACTGGCAACAGCCCGTTTATACTTGAGATATACGGTACAGGCGGCTCGCTAATAATAAACGGCAAGGATATACGTCTTATTTCTACAAAAAATGGCGGTGAAATCGGCGGCTGGGTAGAGCCCAACAGGCTACCGCAAGCCCTACCCGATGCCATCACACAGTTTGTAGAAGGCGTGCTGTATGACAAAGAAATTGTTTTTGGAATAGACGATGCCGTACTCCTGACAGAGATAATGGATGCAGCATACAAGGCCCATAAACAGGGAGGGTTTGTAAAAGTATAGTCATATTATGTCACATAATGGTGAATATAAAAAAATATTTTCTAAATATGGCAATTTACTCTTGACATTTTGCGTGAATGGTGTAACATATAGATACTTCTATATATTCACTGGTTGATATCGCTTGCGGCTGCGCAATACGTGCACGTTGCACAACCGTATGCGAAATTTACATGACGGGTGGAATGCTTATGACCTGACTTACTACAGCATCCAAGCATTTTGGCTTGAGCCGGCAGGTTAGTTTGTTCCCACATGTGTTGACTGGATGCCTGCATTATGGGAATAAAAGTGCCGCGGTTTAAGTTAGCAACAAAATAGTCATGTGTTTTTTAGAGCAAGATACTGTACTCCAGTGCAGTTTTATAGTTTCCTTATTCGTTATAATTCTTATGTATTTCTAATGCGAAAGCCGGGGCCCTACTGCAAGGGGGGCCTCGGTTTTTTTTAGATATTTATATAATGTCGAGTTGTGTTTATCCCTTTACTTTTATGTTATTTAATGGGATGATAGGCATTGCAAGGCAACGATGTAAATTAATATCCCACTAGGAGGAAAAACATGAAGGCAACAGGCATTGTACGCAGGATTGACGGTTTGGGACGGATTGTAGTACCCAAAGAAATCCGCAGGACCTTACGCATCCGCGAAGGCGACCCATTAGAAATTTTTACAGACAACTCGGGCGCAATTATCTTAAAAAAATACTCCCTTGTAGGGGAGCTTGGCAGCTTGGCAACAGACTATGTCGAGTATCTAGGCCAGTCTTCTGGCCATGTTGCATGTATCATAGACAAAGACCAAGTAATAGCCGTACACGGCGCACCAGAGAAAAAGTTCTTGGACAAAAGCATCTCACGTGAAGTAGAGAAGGCCATGGACCTACGCAAAGTAATATGCGCGTCCAGGGACGATGCCGCCTTTGTACCTATCCTAAAAGACGACGACCTAGAAAGTTATGACAACGAATTAATCGCCCCTATTATTGCCGAAGGCGACGTTATAGGCGCTGTAATACTACTCTCACCCAGCAAAAAAATGGGCGAAGTAGAAAGTAAACTAGCCCTAGCCGCAGCCGGGTTCTTGGGCAAACAGGCGGAATAATGACAAAATATAATAAATAACACTAAAAAAACCGGGGCTACCACAATCAGCCCCGGTTTTTCGTTGTATGCTTGTTAATACGAATCTCGAAAATCATCTTCGACAACACATCGCGAAAAACGGCTTAAAGCCGCCGATTTTCCACTCGTTTATCGACGTGATTTTCTGAGATTCGTATATAGAGACAACCCAAATTCAGATATTAATTTCTCAACCCTTTTTTCATCAAAGTTAATTTCGGGGTCGGCAGGGTTGTAAAAATAAAACTGTAATACATTAGCATCGTTCACGACTGCTTCTTATTCCAAGGTTTTTTTGTCTTTAAAAACTCCACCTTGGATGGCATCGCATAAAATCTTTGTTTCTTCGACTGTTGTTAACCCCCATTTCGGTAAAATTTCATAAAGCCAGGTAGTACCGTCTAATCTATGATTTTTTATAACTTCCTGTATGGCTTCCATTCCAAGATGACGTACTTCATCTTTTCTTTTATATGTGTATAAATCGTGTAGCATTCCAGCCATGATTGCCAATTCTATGTCTACTTTTCTCTTTTTCGCAATCATCGCACACATTTGCGCTACGCCGTATAAATGGACATATGCCATTCTTCTGTCACGGTCATTGTTTTTATTAAGAAGAATCTCGTCAACGTATTCCCTTAATTTTTCTACCCTGTTCATATATTGCGCCTCCTACTCGAAGCCAGTATTACTTGCTACCCCACTCCATCACGAATTTTTCAATGGGTTTTCTCGTTGCTTTTGGGTCTGGTTTACTGCTTTTGTGTATGTGCCCGAAGGGAAGTATTGCAGACACTTCATGGTTGACTGGCAGTCCCAAAACATCTTTAACTGATATTGGATTGAAGTACCCAACCCATACAGCCCCCAAGCCTAACTCGGTTATTTTCAACATCATATAAGTGGTTACTATAGTCGAATCGGTTATGCCAAAGGCAAACTTATCGGTGGGTCTCCTTAGCTCCCTAGTTTTGTCGTAACAAATCAAAAAAGCTTGTTTTGACTTGAAAGCTGCAGGACTAATCCTTGTTTCTTTTGTTTTCGAACTTTCTTTTAACTTTAAAATCTGCTCATCATCCAAAAGATAAACAACCGTTGGTTGACTATTGTTGCCCGATGGCGCAATGCGTCCGGCTTCGAGTATTTCATCAATCAGCTCTTGTGATACTTCCTCATCTGTAAACTTTCTCACAGAATATCTATTTCTAATAACATCATTAAACTCCATATTAACCCCCGCTCACATTGCGTACTCAAAAATAATTAGTCTATATCCAGTGCTTCAAAAACGCCATTATTAATATAATCGTCCAACACAGGCCTACTCAACAAGCCCCCCATGAGCTGGGCTTTCGTAGCCCATAAATACTCAGTATGCTCATGCGAAAGTATAACAACATCGGAGTCGGTGTGGCAGATATACATCAAGCCAACCGCTCCGTCGTTTGTTCTAGTTGGTATTATGGGCATAATGGCATATAACAGCCTGTTAGCATAGACGGATAAACCGGTTTCTTCCATTATCTCGCGATGCAGACATTCTAAAATAGTTTCGTCAAAATCTAAGCCGCCCCCAGGGATATCCCACTCGCCTTTGCCCCTACTGGTATAATTCGAACGTTTGATTATCAACAACCTTCGACGATGTATGATAAAGGCTTTTGTATACATTCCAAGTGTTGGCTTTCTCTTATCAGTCATTTATATACTCCCTAGTTGTAATGATTGTGCTGAAGATATTATAGCAATAGCACCATCAACATCCCTGTATACAAGATGCCACTATGAGGTTGGCTGGCGCACAGGTATTGGTGTGTCGCGGGGTACATTGTTTTGCCAGTAAAGCATTTGGTAGGTATCGGCAAAGGGTTGGATAACAGCAATATTGTATTGCATATGGACAGGCTGCTCCCCGTACTCGGCCCAAATATATTCTATAACAACAGAGTATGTGCCGTTTCCGTTATCGTACAGTTCGGCTATTTCTATAGCGGCCATATCGCCACCACCTTGAGCCAAAAACCTATAATAGTACCCTCCGTAGTAATACCGGAAACCAAAAGTAGGTGTAACTTCCGAAACACCATGTTCAAACCCAGTAATGGCAAACAAACTCCATAGTACAGAATCTACATATGTAGAAGTTATAAATTCGTGCATTGGAAAAACCCCTTCGGGCATATCTTCCCAGCTCATAAATCTTTCTCCACCCATGTACTGCACATAACCATAATGTGGATACCCAAGTATCCCTTCGCGCCCATGCCTAAAAACCCTGGAACTAAGCACAAACTCCAAGGCAACATTAATGCTGTCTGGCAAGTTTACATCATAATCGCCCAACGCAGGGGTCATGCCAAACCAGCCTCCAAAATCTGCAAAAAATGATGTAAGACGCTCTATTTTTGCTTCGGTTAGGGGTATTGGTGTGGCTTGGGTTGTCTCTGGCTCGTATGTTTCTTGACTCGATGCGTTTTCGTCGTGGACTTGCACGTCGACTTCTCTGTTACATGCCGCAAGGATACCCGTTAAAAGGATAAATGCGGCGATTAGCATTGCTTGTTTGATACGTTGTTTGTTTTTCATGGATGTTTTTACCTTTCTATGCGATTTATTATTTGACTTTGTGCCAACCTGACATAAAGCTTCATTCACCTTCCATCATTTCCAAGAAATATATCAACTGCTGCCAACAACCTGCCATCCTTCACAGAAGCCAACGAATCTACCGCCCAACTTGGGAAACTGTCACGCTCACAAGCTACAATCAATGATTGCAAGGTACATACAATCTCGTCCAAGACAATTTCGCTTTCATCAAAATTGCCATATGCAGACTTGAACGCCGCCTGGGCATCATTGCCAAGGGAGTTGCACACGTTGCGAATGTCCCCATATACATAGCCTTTGCCAAGCAGGTTGTAATCGTACATGATAGCCGAAGCTTCGTCACCAGCCACGGCAAGGTTGGTGTAATAGAAATCATTGTATGTTAGGGTCCTTGGCATACTCATGGCGGCAGATTTTATTTTGTCAAAATTTCTGTTAATAACATGCCATACGTGCAAATTGCATGTGTTGGTTGCTTCCATAACCATATTTAAATTTTCTTGGGTTATGCAATTGCACTCGTCGTATAGCTGATGTAGGTTCGAATATCCTCGCCCTTTTTTGTGGAGGGCTTTATACCACATGGCAATTGATGTCGCTATTTTGGGGCTATTCATGTCTTCGGCAACCCCGAGCCGGTATATGCTTTGATGGATATCTTCGAGTATTATGGAACAGTTGGTATGCGCAATCACTTTAAGGGTTGGCACCCCAAGGGATATAAGAGTTTGATAGTTGTCTATCTCCCTTCGATATTCTGCATTATCAAAGCATTTCATTACATAACTCATATTACCGGCTGTCTTTCGCCAAACTGCAATGCCATCTTTATTTTGGATTAGCGCCAAAGTAGTAGGCTCAAAACCCATGCGTTTGAGCTCATTCTCAGCCAATATTTGTGCAGTCTTAATAAATTCTCCGTCAGCTACATCACAAAACTGTTGTATGACGGCATTATCTATACGGCGCTCATCATTAATATATTTGTGTGGCTCTTTTCGGATTGTGACAGCTCTCATCATAGCATCTGAGTTAGGGCATAATCCGTTATCCAAGGCCCACTGGCCGGCAGCAGTCTTGGATATAATATTACCTGTCCGCAGCGTATAAATCCCACGTGAAATGTCTAGTAACCAGCCAATACTTATTCCATGTTCCCGGGCAGCCTTTATATGACATACAATATCATCACGCATTTGTGAATAATGCGGATATGTCATTTTATTGCGGATGTCATTGCCGTGAAGCAGTATGCCACAATTAAGCAACTCTGCCATGGAAAAGCTGTCTAACTTGTAGCTATCGGTTATGCGCTGGCCGCTTGTCCCCCAATAAACTGTACGCTCATTTGCGCCATTTATAAAAGCATCTTCTGAAAGCATACCACCTTCGAACAAACGGAAATAAGGGTTGCTGGGGTAGCGTTCCAGCATATTCTGCCGTAAGCCAACCAGGTTGTCCGCTTGTGACTGTGTAATTTCATCTCTTGTAAGGACAACGATGTCTATATCGCTCCATCCCAGTTTGAAATCATCGTTAATAACAGAGCCAAAGCAATAAATAGACGGTTCATTTTCATTAAGGGTAAGGGTTATTTCGTCAACCATAATTTGCATGGCTTCATCTAGTGTCATCGGGTCATGGGAAGCGGGACGTTTCATTTCACATCTGGGCAGACCGTTATGTTCTGTTGGTTTTTCTACAATAAAACCATATTTTATGTATAACGTCCGCGCCGCCGCCCCTTGGGGATAATCTGCAGAGAACGTGCATACAGTTATGTCTTTGGTTGTATCAAGCTGACGCATTGCGGTTTTAAGTAAGCGGTCACCAACACCTTTTCTGCGATATTTTTCCGATACTGCAAACCATGTTATCGAGTTTTCTTTCCTTGAAAAACAAATAAAACCCATATTGTTGCCGGTTTTATTGTCTACCGCAGTCAGCATCTCGCGCCTATTTACAGACCCTATGCCACTTCTGTTGGCTTTTAGCTCCGCACCCATGTCGGCATGGCTGGGCTGGTGCTTTGTATACTGCTTACCCGTGCAGCCAGGGTGCTGGTGCTGAAATATATGTGATACCTCTGTTGCCAATGCGTACCATGCTGGGAGGTCGTTTTCCGTTGCCCATTTTATCAGCATTTCGCTGCTCTCCATTCCGCGATAAACTGCTCTAAGCTCTGTTGGCGACTATCACGCTCATCGCTGACTGCTTTTAATGCAACATCATATAGCTCTCTGCTCAAAGTCCAATTCTCAAAACTTCTAACACGCCCATTGCCAAACAATGCAAATGCCGTTGCACCCATTGTATAGACATTGGTAATCTCGTCTATGGTTGCACCAAGTTGAAACTCCTCTGGCGACATGAAGCGGGAACTGCCATACATGCGCCCCATGTTATTTTTGGCAGGTGATTTCTCATATAGCTCTACATCGCAGATAGTAGTTTTACTTTTGATAAAATCATACAAGATGCAACCATCATAAAAATCAATGGCAACATACCCCTGTTTCGCCACATGGAGGTGAAAGGAGATTATATCATCAAATATTTGCAATTTTACTTCGGATGAGGCTTTCATAAACTTGTCCCTTGATTGCGGGTATTGCGTACCCATACACTCTGCATCAAGCCATTCGAAAACACAAGCAATGCCACCGTGCACAGCATCTGATGCAATTTCTTCTGAAAAGAGCAAATTGGTAAGTATTGGGTGCGACAAATCTTTGTAAATCTGTATAGTGCCTTTCATCCGTTTAACAGCTTCGTCTTGGGTTATGTTGCCTCGCTTGGTTGGTGCACCCGCAAATTTTACAAAACGCTTATCTTCACCATCTACCATGCCAAAGCAAATATTTCCCGAATCTTGGTCATCAAATACCTTAAAGACCTTGCCGTACTTACTCAAAAAAGAAAAATCATACGGTGTGTTGAGTTTATACGGTACGCCGTCTGTCCATTGGATGTAAAAGTCCTTTAAGTACCAGGTTGGCACAGGGTTGCTCATATTATCATGCCACGCCAAAACATCTTGGGATAACTTCATCATATTATCTATATCAGCTTGCCCAAAAGGGATTGCCCATGGCAGGGATGCCAACATATTTACGCAAAAATAAAAAGTCAACAGCTCGAAAAATTCCCTTGGCGGCTCTCCACCAAAATAGCCTCTTACTTGCCCAGTAGCAAAATGGGGGCTTGCTGTTGCGCTAAACACGATGCGGTTAAATTCTTCCCATGGGTCGCCAAAGTCACAGCGGTCAAAGTCTATGATTACCAGCTCACCATTTTCAACCATCATGTTTCCAACATGATAATCGTCATGCTGGAAACATTGGGGGCGGTTTTTTAGTAAGTGGCGGTTTTTTTTAATATATTTTAAGATGTGTTCGTCACCATCTAGGCGCAGACCACAGTTTTTGTACATTTCTATCTTCGTATCTGTTTTGCGGTTAAAGCGTACTTCCCAATCTTCTTGAGTCTCTGGTGCAGGGATGGAGTGTATCTTGCGCAAAATTTCACCCGCTTTTAAGCCAAGTGCATATGCCTGTGTTTCGGATAGTTTGGGCAAAACAGTTTCTAAATCCTCGCCATTAATCCAGCTTTGCAGGGAATACACGCCACCACTACAAGTACCAAACTCAACAGGAACACACATAGGTATATCAAGCGCAACTACTTGTTTAAGCATTTCATACAGGGATTTCCGTGTTTCGTAGCGCGAAATTGGCGTTACACGAAGCAAGTACTTTGTACCATTTTCTTTGGTTACGCAGTATTTTTTATCTTCTGACCAGCCTTTTGTAATGGGCTCAATTTTAATATACTTATCAAAATCGGGTATATCATACAATTGTGTCCAAATAAATGCATCGCTTAAAGTACGTGTGATAAAATCATGCTTACCAGTAGTGTATTTCTCTCGTCCCTTGTCATGTGGGTTCTCTGCCGCTAATTTGATTTTTTTATCCTCGTAATTTCGTGCGGCTATTGCATTACTATTTAAGTAATCCCTGAAGTTTACATAGTTTTGCCATTCGCTGGAGTTGGCTTTAACTACATGAATGAGATGTGTAGTTACTCTGTCGTTCGGCGGGACATCATACCCAACAGCATATAATATTTCCTTACCCCCACCAGACCATTCGCGGCGCATGTACCCGTTATTTTCCAATATAGGAGTAAGCCCTTCCACATCACTAAAATCATTTACAGCTACAGCGATATCAATAATTGGCTTTGCTTTAATATTTTTAATAGCCGTACTCCCGACATGCTGAATGTCTTTTGCTATGCTGCCAAGAATACTACTAAGATGTTCTATGGTCTTAGCGGCAATTGTTTGCCATTCTTCGTTATGTTCCGCAAGTTCTACTATGCCACGCCTTAGTCCCAATGTCATATGCCTACACCTCATATCTGCTCATACATATAACTGAAAAAAAGGGTGCAAATTTGCACCCTTTTCAGCGTTTAATAACATACTATTGTATCGACTATAATGTCAATATATGGCCTAGTTACCTGAGCCTGGGGTTACCCACTGCTGCTGTTGCGCCGTTGGCACCCGGCTCGTCAATTCTAATCGTTAGGTTTGTTGTGTCGCCTACCGGTACGCTTATTGATATTGGGGTAAATTGCGGCCCATATACCCTGTAGGCTTGGAACAGTACGCCATCCCTATAAATCCTTACATATCGGCTGTCGTTGCCAGCAATGTCTGCACGGCGGCCTATTGTTGCTTCAAAAGTTGTATATTGGCGGTTAAGATGATGAACTGTATATCCGCCACCCCATATGGAGTTTGGATGGTTTACGTTACCCAATGTTATGGTGTGGCCTTGTGTACCAAAGGTCCCTGACCCACCTGTTCGCGTCACGTTTACTAGTGGCGTTGGTGGGACCAGCATTATATTACCCACCATAATTGATACACCATTGGTGCCGTGACCTTCCATTTCTATCCGTAGAGTTGTAACACCACTTATGGGTACGGTAATTTGTCTTAATGCATCGTTGGGGTTAATAACCTCGGTTCTAAGAATCGCCCCATCGTTGCCAACAAACCTTATAGTCCTTGGTAACGTGCCAGAGAAGGCATCGTTGCGGCCTATTACGGCTGTTAGTGTGGCAAACTGCGCACCTATGTTATAGGTAGCCCAGCTAAAGCCATAATTTGGATGCGCTACAATCGCGTTGTGATGTGCAACACCACCCACGTGTGCAGTAGAAGCAAATCCAAAGCCAGCAGTACCATCAAGGCGTGTTGCCGCACTAAAGAACTGTTGCGGCGCAACCGTTGGGGCTGGAGTTGGGGTGGTATGCGCAGTATACGTGGGGTGCAGCATGGTATTACCAAATACAATGGTGGCACCGTTTGTACCAGGGGCATCAATTTCTACCCTAAGTGTTGCAACACCGTGTACCGGTACAGAGATACTGGTAGCAGTACCCGCGCCCGCAACTGTGTGCGTAGCAAGTACCCGCCCGTATCCTGTTGAAAACCTGATTGTGCGTGCTTCTGTACCCGCTGTCCCGTCTTGGCGGCCTATGGTACCGGTTAGGGTTGTAAAGCGCCCGTTTAGGTTGTGGGTAGACCAGCCACCGCTAGTAATAGCTCCAGTTTGATGCGAACCACCAACAATGTTGGTAGTAACGCCTAAACCTGTAGCAAGCCCAGCAGAGCCGTCTGTACGTGGTGCGGCATGAAGAAGTGGTGCAGCCGTTGCTACGGGTGTTGGAGTTGGTGTTGCATGGGTTGGGTGCAATGTTGTATTACCAAATACTATTGTTGAGCCATTTGCGCCCGGTGCATCAATTTCTATCCTTAGTGTTGTCACACCGTGTACCGGTACAGAGATATTGGTAGCTGTACCCGCACCAGAAACCGTGTGTGTAGCAATAACTCTACCGTATCCTGTCGAAAACCTAATTGTACGTGCTTCGGTACCAGCTGTCCCGTATTGGCGGCCAATGGTACCGGTAAGGGTTGTAAAGCGCCCGTTTAGGTTGTGAGTAGACCAACCGCCACCCACAATAGCTCCAGACTGATGCACACCGCCTACAATATGAGTAGTAGCGCCTGTACCTGTAGCAAACCCTGCAGAGCCGTCTGTACGTGGTGCGGCATTAAGAAGCGGTGCCGCCGTTGCTGCGGGTGTTGGTGTGGGTGTTGTATGGGTTGGGTGCAACATGGTATTACCAAACACTATTGTTGAGCCATGTGCGCCTGGTGCATCAATTTCTATCCTTAGTGTTGCTACACCATGTACCGGTACAGAGATATGGGTAGCAGAGCCCGTACCAGAAACAGTGTGTGTAGAAAGCACCCTACCGTACCCTGTCATAAACCTAATTGTACGCGCTTCTGTACCTGGGGTCCCGTCTTGGCGGCCAATGGTGCCGGTAAGTGTTGTAAAGCGCCCGTTTAGGTTGTGGGTAGACCAGCCGCCGCCAACAAGTGCGCCGGACTGATGTGAGCCACCAACAATACTAGTGCTAACGCCAAAACCAAACCCTGCAGAGCCATCTGTACGCGGTGCTGCATTTAAGAGCGGCGCTGCTGTTGCTGCTGGTGTGGGTGTTGGTGATGTGCCTGATGGTTGCAGCATTGTATTACCAAACACTATTGTTGCACCGTTTGTACCTGGTGCGTCTATATCAATCCTAAGCGTAGCAACACCATGAACATTTACAGTAATATTTTGTGCGGTACCGGTGCCAGAAATTGTATGGGTTGCAAGTACCCTTCCGTAGCCGGTAGTAAACCTTATGGTACGCGCTTCTGTACCGGTTGTGCCTTCTTGGCGGCCAATGGTGCCGGTAAGAGTAGCAAAACGCCCGTTGAGGTTGTGAGTAGACCAGCCACCGCCCCAGAATGCGCCGGTAACGTGTACGTTGCCAACAATATGGGTACTTCCGCCAAAACCAAACCCAGCAGACCCATCTACACGCGGCGCGGCTGTTAATAGCGGCGCTGGTGATGCCACAGGTGTAGGTGATGGCCTTGGGGTTGGGATAGGTGCGGTTGCCTGGGTAGGATGAAGCATAGGTGTACCAAAAACAACAGATACACCATCAGTACCAACCGCTTCTACTTCTAGCCTCAAAATTGTAACGTTGCGAACATCTACCGCAATATTAATAGGGGTAAATGCATAGCCAGATACAGTATATTCCGCTAACAATTCACTACCATCGCCAATAAACCTGATGGTTCTTGGGCCGGCACCAGAGCCGTCTAGGCGGCCAATTGTCCCGGTTAGGGTAGCAAAGTTTCTGTTTAAGTTATGCTGAGAGTGACCGCCACCAAATATCGAGTTGGGGAAGCGTGTCCCGCCAATATCGGCATTGCCACCAAGTGCAAAGCCTGGAGACCCTTCAAACCTAGGCGCTGCTGTAAGCAGTGGCACAGGTGTTGCTGAAGGTGTAGGTGTTGGTGAAGGTGATGCTGTGGGTGTTGGTGAAGGAGCAAGTGGTGTGGTTATCATAGCCCGGCGCTGTACAGGGTCCCAGTTGGGAACTCCACCAACAGCTTCTGCAACCGCCCTAAGAGGAAGCAACATCCTGCCAGCAACCATACGCTGTGGTACTTCAGGTGTGACTATTACACCATTAACAACAAAAGACGTAGACGCAGCAGGGATTACAACAGTAGTATCACTCCTGACAAGCCTTGCTATACGTGCGTCCGGGTCCCATGTAACTTCGAAACCCATCATCTCAAAGACACCACGCACAGGTACGAGCACGCGGTTTTCCACCATTATTGGTTGTTGATCTGTAAAATTCACAAGCTGACCGTTTACCGTTACGGTAATAGGTGGAAGATTAGCACTTGCGGCGTATGTTTGGGTTGTGGTAGCAGGTATAAGCCCCAAAACCATAATTAATGCCAATAGTAGTGCCGGTAATCGTCTTGACTTTTTCATAAAGCCTCCTTTTATTTGGCCAATAGGCCTATCATATGTGAAAAATAAAACATGCATTATCAATATTACTGTACATACCTTCTTCAACGGCTATTATTTGCCAAAGTTCCTCCAGATATTACACAATAAAAATACAGCCCTTCAAGTGGGATGTCAATGATACACCATTTGAAGGGCTGTTACTTAGTTGTAATATTACATTTTGTTTACAATTCGACTTAATATAGCAATTGCACCTTTAAACTATTGCTATACTACGCAGTTTCGGCAACAATCGGGGCAGATACCGGGGCATAACGCTTTAATGCCTGGCCGGTGTCACTTCTTAACGCCCTGCCGGTTTTTTTAACATCCCAGCCTTGACTTGTTCTTTTTTCATTTCTGGGTGAGCGTATCACTGCGGCATCTTGCGAAAAAATATAACTGCCTATCTTTAAATCGGCTCCACATACGAGCACTTGCTTTGTTGTTTCCATAAATAAATCCTCCTATAGTGCATGCTTGGGGTATGCAAAAGCCCCTCATTGGTATGTATGCACTATACCATATGAGGGGCTTTGTTATGTGACGCTTTGCTTACGCTTGGTTTACGCTTTACTTACACAGTAGTTTGTATTACATAAGTGATGCGACAGGTGGTAGCAGATTTTGGTCATCGTAGTTGTCTGAGTCGGGTGCGTATTGCCTTGGAGGCATTTCTCTCATGGGTTGGTCACGGTCATCTAACCGCCCTAGCCCACCAGCATAATCGTCCCGTCTGGCATCACGGCTGCTATCGCTTCTCATATCTCTGCCATAGTCCCTTCTTACATCCCTACCAAAATCGCTTCTTGGCCTGGTATCACGGATCATCTCCCTGGGTTGCTCGGGGGCATATTCGCGCACTTGGCTTTGTGGGCGCATCATATCACGACTTTCGTCACGCATATGTCCTTGCCCTTGCCCTTGTTGTGGAGGATATGCATCATCGCGGCTCATCATGTCCCTATTATCTCGTGCTTGGGGTGCATATGATTCGCGCTGTACCATGTCCCTGCCAGTATCACGTGTAGGTTCGTATGAATGAGATGCAGATTGAGATGCATATGGTTGCTGCTCGCGCATTGGCTCGTAAGATACCGGAGGAGGTGCTACGGGGGGCATTGTATTGCGCGCACGCATCATGTCCATCCCGGCATCACGCACAACATCACGGGGGCGCTCCATGTCTAGGCCACGCATATCTCTTTTATCGCGGAGGTTGCCATAAGGATCCGTGTTGCCCAACGCATCACGTCCTGTGTCACGCATTGGCAGTGCTTCACGGGTGGCTTCTCGCGGCATGTAGTTGCCATGTTCGCTCCTGGGCTCTGGGGCACGCATCATGTTGTCTTGTTGCATGGGGTCCCTTGACATGCTTCTATAGTCCATGCCTAGTCCTGGGCCGGGGCTTTGGTTTTGTAGTAGCCTATCTTTATTAATCGTCTCCAGGCCCTGGAGTGCCGCAATAGACGCATCCATTTCATCTATCCTAGAGAACATTTCATTCATGTCAAACTGCTCTAGCTCTTGAATGCACTTTCTTATTGCATTTGCATTCACGTTTTGGAAATTTTGCAAACTTGCACGCTGCCGGTCAAGAGCACCGCGCATACCTACTAGCTGCTCGCCCATTTGTGCTTTATATGACTCAGCCTCTGCTTGGGCATTTTTTACCACGTCTTCGGCAGTCCTTTGGGCGCTAATGATTGCGTTTTTAATGGCATTATCCTTGTCCTTGTAGCTTTTGATTACCTGCTCAAGGGTGGTAATGTATTTGTCAACCTCTTCGGGGTCGTACCCGCGTTTTACAAATGTGAATTGTTCCATTATTAGAACTCCTTTCGAGTTAATGGCATTACCACTTGGATACTACCATGCGTTTATCTTTTGTGCAAGATTGCTTATCTATTGATGCTGGATGCCCCTACCCTCTTAGCCTTACTGCATTTGCCGCACGCCTGCGGTAGGTATCATCCATTTTGGCATAATGTTTGCGTGTAGTGTTAACATCCGCGTGCCCAAGCACATTGGCTACCAGGTAGATATCGCTGGTTTCTGTATAAAGTTGGGTCCCAAATGTACTGCGTAGCTTGTGAGGTGATATATTTTTGAGCCGCGTAACCAAAGATGCGTATTTTTTTACCATGTTTTGTATTGCCCTGGCGGTGATACGGCGGTTTTGTATAGATAAAAATAATGCCGTCTCGTGGCCGGGTTGCGGCTCTGCTTTTTTGCGTATTTCCATATATGACTTTAACGCCGCCTCTACTTCGTGACCAAAGTACAGTATCATTTCGTCGCCGCCTTTTCGTGTTACTTTCAACCCGTTTGTGTCAAAATCTATATGGTCTAAGTCAAGGCCTACGCATTCAGAAACCCTCATGCCGGTCCCAAGCAGCGCTGTAATTATTGCCGCGTCTCTTAGCTTAGTTTGCCCATGAAACCGTTTTTGTTGCGGCGATAATTTTTCACCTTCGTCTACTTCATCTAGTAATTTGGCTATTTCGTCTGGTTCTAGTGTTGTTATTGCCTTATTATTAATTTTGGGGAAGCCTACAAGCTCTGCCGGGTTAGCGCTTATTTTGCCTTTGCTGTATAAGTAGCGGAACAACCCGCGTATTGCTGCAAGCTTCAGGGATTTGCCCTTGGCATTGTTGGTGATTTGGGTGTTTTGGTTGTCTGACGGGATGTAGTATGTAAGATACTCCATAAACGCCTCTATGTCTGTGGCAGTAAGCTGAGCCATATCCGTGACTGTAATATCAACAATAAGCTTACCGTCAAAAACTTCTTCTGACAAAAAGCCAAAAAAAATCTTGCAATCTAGCGCATACCCCACCCGTGTTAGGGGCGATGTTTGGTCGCTTAAACTGCGGAAGTAATCCCCCATAAACGGCGGAAGTTCCTTTAACATGGCGCGTAGTTTTAATGTATTATCTTGATTAATTTTTTCTTGATATCTCATGTTATTGCAGTTCCCCTTCTGGGTAACGGGTGATACACAAGCCAACTTAAAGAGGTTAATTGCTATATCTCAGTTGTATGGTATACTCGTAAGCGAGTAATGTTTGCGCTGGTATTATATCAACGTGCATACGAAGTTAGAAGGGTTTTATATTACGTTTGCGCTACTTTTATGTATCATATTTATTTCATACACAGGAGGTACGATTATGGTTTACAAAACCGAAGGCGTATGCAGCAAAGAAATCCATATCGAAATGGAAGACGGCATTATAAAGGATGTAGCATTTATGTCCGGTTGCAACGGCAGTTTAAAAGGCATTGCCCAGTTCGCCAAAGGGCGCAAACCCGAAGAAGTAATACAAATATGTAGTGGTATCCGCTGCAATAACAGGCCAACATCCTGCCCGGACCAGTTGGCATCGGCTCTTAGGGGGCTGTAGCAGCAGATGTATTAATAGGGGTGCAGATTACCGGCTAGTGTGGTAATTTGCACCCTTTTTTTACATAAACCCGTCTTTGTCTCGCCACATGTCCAAAAAAGACCGGATTACATCTGTATCGTTAACATCCTTTATCGCCGCTAATAGCATATGCGTATTTTCGGCATCCGAGAACGAATCAAGTATTGCATCTATTGTTGCTGTTGCGTTGGGACTTTTGGGGCCACCGGCTTGTGACAATGCATATATAAGTATGCCCATAAGCTTGTCATAATCATCGTTTTTTAAATACATGCGTATCAGGAAGCAGATATCATTAATATCTTCACCACCCGCTTCCCTGCGAGTCTTTATAGACTCTAACATATAATCTTCTGCCAGGCTGGTCTCGCCTATGGAGTTGTTTAACATTGCCATGTTTCTTAGGCTGTCGGGATAGAAGGCAACATCCATGTTTCCCAAGTCTAGGCCGGTTAGGCTGTTGTACATATCAAACACTTCTTTGTGAAGCGTTATAGCTTTATTTGTATCACCGGCCATACCAGTCAGGTACGCCTGGCGGTTAAGGACTGTCATATAATCCCGCCGCATACAGCCAGTCTCTGATATTTCTTCTAGTACTTTTTCGTATAATTCCAGGGCTTTATCATGTTGGCAGTTGAGCTCGTATAACTCGGCCAAATAACAACATGCACCGGCATGTATACCGCCCTTGGAATATTCCAAGGCAGACTCTGCAAAGGGTATGGCTTTTTCGTACTCGCCGGTTTGTTCATATATGTTGGCAAGGGAATGTAAGCTGTTGATTACATCCTGCGCCGCCCCATCCTGTTTGCGCTGTATTAGTGCCTGGCCGTGTAGGCGCAGTGCTTCGTCTTTATTGTTGACGCATGCCGCAACATTGCCCATGTTGTATAAGTTGTCAGATACTGCTTGCATATGCCCCGGCTGCGCACGTGAGTTTAAACCACGTACCCATGTGTACATTTCACGGGCTTGGTCGTAATCGCCCATCTGGGCAAGCACACCGGCCAAGTTATTAAAGCGCATAGACAGGGCAAGGCATTCTGCATCGCTTAAGCTATGCAAGAATATTGTCTGGGGTAACTGCCGCCCATGCCCGCATATATGCCGTATAGATGCCGCATACATAGATGCGGCTCTTTCCAGCTCCCCAAGCTCGTCATAAACCAGGGCGACATTGAACAAGTCATTTGCGTAGCCTGGGCTTGCAAAGTGGTTGGTCATATGCTCCTTTAGCAAGGCATCGCCTATATCTGCGGCTCGGGGCAGGTTGCGTTTATGATATTCGTCGTTTAATCGTCTTCTTAGGTAGCCTATCTTCGTCATATTTCACCTTGTAGTTACAGTTATAAAATACCCAGTGCCAGCTCCATCATTTGGGTAAAAGAAGTTTGACGTGCTTCGGCAGACATGGCTTTGCCGGTAAACAATGTATCTGAAATAGTACATATGCACAGGCCGCTTTTGCCCGCAAGCGCGGCATTGGTGTAAAGGGCGGCAGCTTCCATTTCTACGGCAAGAATGCCCAGCCGCTGCCAAGCTTTTGCAGCTTCCAGATTATCGTCTGTATAAAAAACATCTGATGTTAGGATATTGCCCGGTATCAACTCTAGCCCCAACTCTTTAGCAGATGCCATGGCCTTTTGCATCAGGCCATATGACGCTGTTGGGGCATACAAGCCAGGAGCACGGCCATAAACAGCGCAATAATTTGAGTCCGTACAAGCGCCTATGCCCATTATTATGTCGCCCAAGTCCAAATCAAGTGATATTGCCCCGGCAGAGCCTATGCGTACGATGTTGTCTACATCATAGAAGTTAAACAACTCGTAAGAATATATACCCATAGAGGGTACGCCCATGCCGCTGCCCATAACAGATACAGGCTTGCCCTTGTACGTACCGGTATAGGCCAACATACCGCGCACCTGGCTTACAAGTGCAGTGTTGTCTAGGTAGTTTTCGGCTATAAACTTGGCGCGTAGCGGGTCGCCTGGCATTAGTACTGTTTTGGCAAACTCGCCTTCTTTGGCTAGGATATGAGGGGTTGGTATTGACATATAATCGCTCCTTTATTGCAGCTTATTTGGTATATATGAAAACATTTGCATGGTATAGTGCGGTGCAAAAATTGTCAAATAATAAATCATAACTTTTTATATATTCGTACTTTTGGCCAATTCATCAATAATTATCTGCTCAACACTAATTTCCATTTCATCTAGTATACAATTTGAAATCTTTCGTACTATATGCTCTTCAAAAGCATTTATAAAGCCATGCTCATCATTGTTCATATAGTATGATTGGTCTATATCAAACAACCTATTGCCAAATTGCGCAAGGATTTTTTCTTTATACATCAATACTTGAGGGCCAACAATAAGATGCAAATACTCATGCACAATAGAATGCGGCAAAAAATCACCAAGAATAACCGTCATTTTAGTATCTCTTACAAAATAATCTGCGGAGTACACGCATTTTAGCGGACATATATCAACTGATATATTAGAGATACCCGTCTCTACATCCGTTGTTAAAGTCTCTAGCATCGCTAAAATTTTCTCATTGTCTGCTGAGGTTGTTGCCGACAATTTGCTTACCATCGCATCCATTTTACTATCCGCTTCTTGGAAAAAAGCATCTGACTTGATTATTTCTAAATGTTTAGGGAAATCGCGTACCCAGCGGAAAAAATCTTCATTTCTTTCATCACTTGTTATATTTGCGCGAGTCATTACATAGTCGCAATATTGGTCATAATCAAATTGCATACAATGTCCTGCAGACATAAAAAAAACGGCACTCTCCAAAAGTGCCGCCCTTGGCCAAAATGGGTATACCTCACACGATTGTTGACGCGTATATCCAAAGTATCGCCTTGCACCCGCTAGACCTGTATAGTTTTGGATTTGGTTTATTAACGTTATAGCAGATGCGGGCTTGTTAATACAAGCAAACTCGTACCCCGATAATACAAGACCAAAATATATCGCGTTTATGCCTGTATTGGATGCAACATTAATATCCAAGTTAGAAGCTGTATTCAACCCCGCCAACGGCGCCTTTTCGGTCAGATTTTTGCCACTTTTCGTTGCCCCCTCCTTGCTTGCCTTATTGGCAAGCCGCGTCAGAGCCGCCTCAATTGTCAAAAATCTGTCGCGAAAAGTCACCATTGTCAGAGTTGAATACAGCTTCTTACACATATCTCCCCACCCGATCGCTTTTGGCCCAATCATCAAAACCGCCATTCACTTCCTAAATCGTAAAAAAAACTCCCGCATAAGTGTTGCGCATTCACTTTCGCATACGCCGCTAATTACCTGTACTTGATGGTTAAATCGCGGTTCTTCTAATATGTTTAGTATGGACCCAGCGCACCCGGCTTTAGGGTTTTTGGCGCCGTATACCACAACGGGTATACGCGCTTGCACTATTGCACCGGCGCACATTGGGCAGGGCTCTATGGTTACATATAGGCGGCAATCTTCTAGCCGCCAGTCCCCTAGGGCTTCACAGGCTGAGCTTATTGCCAAAATTTCTGCGTGCCCAAGCACGCTATTCCTTGTTACGCGCTCGTTTGCGGCGCGGGCAATTATATTGCCATCTCGTGTGATTATGCACCCTATTGGCACTTCACCCATATGTTGTGCGCGGTGAGCCTCTTTTATGGCTTCGGCCATGTAATACTCATCTGCTAACATCTCATCATGTGCGTTGGTTGCCATATGTGTCCTTTAGGTATACATCGTGGGCTCCGCCTTCTATTATGCTGCTGGATGACACTCTGGTTAGGCGTGCTTTTTCTTGCAACTCGCGTATAGACAGTGCGCCGCAGTTGCACATTGTGGCTTTTATTTTATTTAGGGTTGTGGCCAGGTTCTCACGTAGGCTACCGGCATATGGCACGTATGCATCTACACCTTCTTCAAAGGGAAGTGCACCTCCTGCTTCATAACGCTGCCAGTTGCGGGCACGCTCTGTCCCTTCGCCCCAATATTCTTTCATATAATTGCCGCCTACGATTACACGGTTGGTTGGGCTTTCGTCGAAGCGGGCAAAGTAGCGGCCTTGCATACAAAAATCTGCGCCCATTGCCATTGCCAGCGTTATATGATAATCATGCACAATGCCACCGTCACTGCATATTGGGATATAAATCCCCGTTTCTTTGAAATATTCGTCTCGCGCACCTGCTACCTCTATAAGAGATGTGGCTTGACCGCGGCCTATACCTTTAGCTTCCCTGGTGATGCATATGGCACCGCCACCTATACCCACCTTTACAAAGTCAGCGCCAGCTTCGGCCAGAAAGCGGAATCCTTCTTTGCATACTACGTTGCCGGCTCCTACTTTTACTTCATCGCCGTACTTGTCCCGTACATATCGCAGAGTGCGGCGTTGCCACTCTGTAAAGCCTTCAGATGAGTCTATACACAGTACATCTGCGCCGGCTTCTACCAGTTGCGGTATACGCTCTGCATAGTCGTGGGTGTTAATACCTGCGCCTACTACATAGCGCTTTTTGTTGTCTAGTAATGCCAGGGGATTATCCTTATGAGTTGCGTAGTCTTTACGAAACACGAACGATGTCAAGCGGCCATCTTTATCAATAACCGGCAGGGCGTTGATTTTATTGTTCCATATAATATCGTTGCACTGGCTTAGGGTTGCGCCGTCTTCTGCACATACAAGCCGCTCTAGTGGGACCATAAACTCAGAAACAGGTGTATCAGGTGTCATCCTGGTGATACGGTAATCCTTGTCTGTTACCATCCCCACAAAACGGCCTACTGGGGTACCGTCTTCTGTTACGGCTACGGTTTTGTGCCCTGTTTTCTCCTTCATTGCCAGGATGTCTGCCAGGGTCTGGTCCGGCCTTACGTTGGATGAGCTTGGCACAAAGCCGGCCTTATGCTGCTTTACACGCCGCACCATTGCTGCCTGTGACTCCACAGATTGGGAGCCGAAAATAAAAGAAATTCCGCCTTCTTTGGCAAGTGCAATGGCCATTGTGTCATCTGACACAGATTGCATAACTGCCGAAACCAGCGGAATATTCATAGTAAGTGCAGGTGCCGCGCCCCGCATGTGTTTTACCAGCGGCGTCTTAAGTGATACATTGGCCGAAGAACACTCGGCAGAGGAATAGCCCGGCACTAGCAAATACTCGCTAAATGTGCGGGACTCCTGCTCGTAGAAATAAGCCATGGTAATCGCCTCCCGATTTATATTTTGTCCTTATTATAGATGATATAAGTTTTTAGGGGAAGTGTTATAATACAAAAAAAGCCACATAATGGAGGTATAACATGTGGAAGAAAAATTTCGACGCTATTATGTCTGCAGTTATGTATATCTTTTCCTCATTATTTATCTTTTCTATGGCAGTAGTTATCATCATCATCGCACTTTATACCGCATTTTTTTGGCCATGGCCCACTATTAGGATAAACAATAACACGCCTATAGAAATAGAATCACTGTCTCTTTATATAAGGCCACTTCACATATATGCCCGTAGGCCACACGAGCTCTATGCATACAGTACCGGCGTTATTGCGCAAGGTGCTCGAGTAAGGAACATGCTGCACAACTCACGAATACCCAATTACAACGAGGTTATTGTTATTATCCATATCAATGGAAAGGAATCTAGCCATACCTTGTTTGCCGACAGCGGCCTATCCTACGAAAGGTTTGGCAGTGTCAGGATTAACATAAACGAAGACAGCAACGGGCTTATATACTTAGATATGCGTTGCCGCGTACACATAGGCTTTAGATACAGTAACCGCAGCACCGTACCATTATTATACCTACATACGTGCAACAAACTGCTTTAACAGCCCGCCAAACCTTATGCGGGCTTTTTCGCCTTCGGTAAAAATTTCATCTTCTGTTAAAGGTGCATCCAGTATCCCTGCGGCCATGTTTGTTACTAGTCCAAAACCTGCAACTCGCATATCTAAACGCCTAGCCATAGCAACCTCATGTACGACGCTCATCCCTACCAGGTCGCCCCCAAGTATCCTGGCAGCTTTAATTTCCGCAGGGGTTTCAAACTGCGGGCCAGGCATATAAAAATAGACACCGTCCGCTAGGGATGTGTCTAGTTTATGTGCCTCGACTTTAGCCAAAGCAATATATTCACGGTCAAAGGCATGGCACATGTCCACAAACCTTGCGTCAAAGCCGGTAATATCCATACCCACCAGGGGGCTGGTATGGGTAAGGTTGATATAGTCTGTAAGCATTACCAAGTCACCCACATTGTAAGCGGTGTTAATCCCGCCGCAAGCGCAGGTAAGCACAAGCCGCGTGGCTCCCAACATAGAAGCTACCCGCACTGGGAATGATACATCCGCAGGGGAATATCCCTCATATATGTGTAAGCGCCCTTGCATACACAGTACATCCCTACCTGCAAGCCTTCCGGCAACAAGCCTACCCATGTGGCTGGGTGCGGTAGAAGATTTAAAATGTGGTATTTCGCTGTATGGTATTAGTGTGCTGTTTTCTAACTCATTTGCTACTTGCCCCAAACCAGAGCCTAATATTATTAGTGCTTCCGGGGTAATATTTAGTAGTGACTTAATATAGTCCGCGGCCTCGCGGTAGTTATCTTGTACATACATGTCAGTCACCGCTAATTTGCATCATAGATGCTAAGCTTACTTACAGCATCTGCCGCTATAAGCATCTCACCATGTTCGGCCAGATATTGTTGGCCTAAGCCGTTTGTTATATGCTTTTGGCCAAATTCTAACATGATAGCTTCCAAGTCCGCAGTTGTACGGTCATCTTCTGTTTCGTTCTTAATCCATAAATAAAATAGTCCATCCAGCTTGTAAAGCTGGCTTTCGCCGCTAAACACCGCGTTTATTGCGCTTGCGGCAGTTGCGGCCATATCCAGCACTTCAAAAGAAAATACAACCTGGCTGTCTTCCCCCGGGTAATCCTGCTGCTCTATGAAATTATTGCGTTTAAAACGGCACCGGCCT
>WQVY01000014.1 GCA_009785605.1 Defluviitaleaceae bacterium
TGTCCCGCCTGCTGGTGCGCCGATATAAGCCAGCAACTTACCTTTATTTGCACGCCGGGATTTGGAGCTATACGGTGTAGTATCTGCTAAGTCACCATTTTCTAGACCCAGCAAATACCCATTTTCTATTCTTACATGAAGCAAGTCATAGGTATCTGCAACAGGTCTGCCCTGGGCATCAACTAACTGCAACTCAATATGAGTCATATCTTGCCCGTCATATACCAGAGTCTCGTCCCACAGCTTTGCTTCTATAGCTACTGCTGCGCCGGTGGTCTCTAGAATATTTTCTACGCTTTGCCCGTTACTGTAGCCAATGGCCTTTACCTCACCTGGGGCATAGTCCACCCGCCATACAAGTGGCATCCCTGCACCGGCGTTTTCACGCTTACCCAGGGAAACACCATTCAAAACCAGCTCAACTTCTTGGCAGTTGGTATAAATCACAACGTCTACCTCCTCACCCTGTAAGAAGTTCCAGCACATCTTGTTTGCATACCATGGCAAAAACAGTTGTGACTCGTCTTGTATGGGGTACGATGCGGCCAGTCTTATCACCGGACTGTCTGACCATAAGCTTTGCCTGTAATAGTAGCTGGATTTTTCATAGCCCGCCAAATCCAACAAGCCCGCACCCGAGCCATGGCTTGGCCAACGAGGAGTTTCCCCAAGATAGTCAATCCCTGTCCACAAGAATTGACCAGAAATAAACTCGTTGTCCAGCACAGCTTGCCATGCTCTGGGGTGATGACCGTTTTCGCTACCCATAAGGATATGCTTTGGATATTTTTCATGGTCGGCTTTGTAGTGCTGCTCTTTATAGTTGTATCCCACAACATCAAGTGTGGAAGATAGGCCTGTAAGGTTAGACAGCTCTGGGAATGCAAGACCGGCTGTTACAGGACGTGTGGTGTCTATACGCTTTACAACTTCAGATAACTTTTTTGATATAGTCACAAGACGCTCTGCATTGGGCTTGCCTGGGTCGTACTTACGCTCCGCTGCAGGTTTATTTTTATCGTTGTTGCCTGTCATATCGTCAAAGAACGGGTGACAATATGGGTCATTGGGGTAATCAATTTCGTTGCCTATACTCCACAGAATGACACTTGGGTGGTTCCTGTCACGCAGTACCATGGCGGTCAGGTCAGCTTCGCCCCAAACAGGGAAGTCCTCGTAGTAGCCATAGTGCGCTGGCGGGTAAACATTGTGGCCGGTTGTCCACTTATTTTTAACGCCTTCCCATTCGTCAAATGCTTCGTCTATAACAAAGAAGCCCATACTGTCGCATAAGTCGTAGAGGGCGGTCATATGGGGGTTGTGTGCCATGCGTATGGCATTACATCCCATTGCTTTAAGCGCTTTTAGGCGGCGTGCCCATACCTTGGGGCGTACTGCCGCGCCAAGACACCCTGCGTCATGATGCAGACACACGCCTTTCAATGTGTAGTTAATACCGTTTAAGAAAAAACCTTTATCGGCGTCATACAAGATGTCTCGTATGCCGGTTTTGGTTTCTACTGTGTCTATTACTTTGCCACCTTGCACAACCTGTGTGACCAGGGTGTATAGCACAGGCGTTTCTGGTGACCACAATACTGGGTTAGGCACAGTTATAGGCTGAGTCATAGACACCGTACCCTTTGGCAAGGCTTGGGTGTTGGAGGCTTCGGCCACAGCCTTGCCGTCAAGCAACAACTTCTGGTTCACGGTTACTTCTGTATCATTGTCACTGCCGTTGAGTAGTACTGTGTCTACATTTATATTGCCCTTTGCGGCATCTACTGTGTAGGCAAAAACGCCATACGAGTCGATGCATATGTTTTGTGTAATTGTGATGCTAACATCACGGTAAATGCCTGACCCAGTAAACCATCTAGAGTCCCCTGTGTTGGCATGGTCCACGCGTACAACCAAGATATTTTCGCTACCATCTTGCCGTACGCAGTGTGAGATATCATACACAAACTCGCTATAACCATATGGGCGCTTACCCAGATAATAACCGTTGCACCATACCTGGCTATTGTTGTATACACCTTCGAAACATATGGTAACCCTATGCTCAGGTGTATGCATTGGCAATGTGAAATGCTTGCGGTACCAGCCTGTACCCCCCGCAAGATACCCTGTCCCGCTTGAGTGTTTGATGTCAAACGGCTCTTCTACAGACCAATCATGAGGCACATTAACGTCCCGCCAGTGGGAATCGTCATATCTATTTTGCCATGCTTGAGGCACATCGCCCCTAATAAATTTCCAGTCCAGATTTAAAGACTGTGTAATACGTGATGACATAATACCTCTCCCTTTTTATATATTAGAAGTCTATTACTAAAACTATTGCAACAAAAACCCATCCATCCAAAGGCTACGCTGCCGATACCAATGTGTAAGATACTCCACTTGCCCCACAAATGTTGGTATAACAACCACGGTTGCAGGTGTACGCCACAAGTACCGGCCAAGCTTGTTTGGCCAACGTTCAAAATTACGCTCGAAGCAATTTTGGTAAACAATTGCAAGATATTCTACCCGGGCAATCATAGCAGGTACTTGGTTGTCTCGTATCTCGTACCATCTTTGGGCAGCAGCCTCCCTAAACTCTGGCATAAGAACTAATAACGAGAACCAGTTATTAGTAACAGCCGCCCATATACGCCTTGGCGAGTAATCTGGAAACCAGTGCGCATATGACCCTCCGGCAGATTGGTCAAAATCCCATACCGGCCCAGCAACAAGTCTTGGCCCGCACTCCCACTGCCGTATAGTAAAGTTGACACTGCTAAAGCCAAAGTCTGCGTTTTTTACAAACTCATTAACGATATAAAAATCCACAAAAGAGTCCATGCAAATCAAATCTTTTAACAACTCGTAGTTAAGGCCCTGTATTGCATAGTCTACTTGGTCTATAAAATCCGAGGCAAAAGCAACATGGGCATCTGTCACACGATTAGCATCCGGGTACCTTATCACGAATGGGATATTTCGCTCACCCATCAAAAAATAAACTTCGTCTTGGCTGCGGTGGTGGCGGCACCACTCAAGCATATACTCGCTTAGAGCCGGGTCACTATTACGTGTTAGCTCTATACGGCCAGTGTTAACACGCATCCGGTCGGTTAACATATATACACCCCTGTAATCACCGTTGGTATACAAGTGTACAAAGTGCCGCGCAGGGGCAAAATCCATGCCGTCTAGCATGCTTGCCAAGTAAAAAGCCGCATAGTTGCGCATATGCGAATAATCAATAGAGTTGGCCAAAAGCACCCAGTCACGTGCAGCATAAGCACTGCCAAACATATGATGTGCCTCTGCAAAGCGTATAAGATACGGGCGCTTTTCCCCCATATACCGCCAGGTAGAGTTGCCCCGCCCGCGTATCCGGGCTTCTGTTTTTGGGAATGCATAGTCCGAGCCGTACATAGAAACAAAAACGTGCTGCCAATCATGCCGGTGAATATCATCTGCATCAATAGTAATATGAAGCGATGGAAAAACCCGCGACATATTAGTAGGCAAAGTATCATTGTCAGTAGTATCAACATCTGGCTCATGTTCATGAGCCACGTAAACATGCCCGTAATCCGTCACAGTTTCTACCGCGCCAGCACAGGCTATGCTAAAAAAAGCAACCAACATAAGGAGTAATAATACCGTCAGGCTTCGTATGCCGTTTTTCACGCTACTCACCCTTTTATAGCAAAATTGCTATCATTTATAAATTATTTTATTATTCGCGAAACTGCGAGCCATAATTGTCCCTACGATACTGCCCTGGTGTTATTCCGATTTTATCGCTAAACATGCGGATAAAACTCTCTGGCTTGGTGTATCCGCAATCTGCAGCGATGTGTGCAATTGTATCGTCGGTACTTATTAGTCGGCCTTTGGCGTATTCTACAACTATGTTATTCAAATCCTGCCCGGGACTTATGCCAAAAAACTGCTTGTACAGTACGGTAAACCGGCTACGGGTAAGCCAACAGGCCTTTGCCATCTTGTCTACTGTCCAGCCTTTGGGGTCTATCATCATCTTGCCGCGTATTAATATAAACCGCTGTTTTGTATGCGCCTGCCGCTGGTTCTTAAGATTTTCGTCTTCTAACCCTTTTTCCAAGAATACAAAAAGGTCTATGATGCCTTGCGATATACCTGCTTCATCCAGTGGAGACTCATGGTTGGCAGCAGCCCAGGTTATATGTTCTACCATGCGGGTAATCTCGTCGGGGCTACTTACATAAAAAGGACGATTAGTAGGCAGGTTAAATGAAGCAAGGAATGTTTCAACATCTGTCTTAAACGTGACAAAGTTATTTTCATATGAAGATACAGGCGAAACCGCACCAAACTCTTGCCTTATACCGGGGGTGTAAATAATGCAACCATCACGGGCAAGAGTAATATCTTCGCCATCTATTACTACAATTGCCGGGGTTATGAAGTGCAGGAATAAAATTGCATCCTGCCCTCTTTCCACCACTTTTCTAAAGCCCATTGGGTCACGTTTACGGTGACTGGCCCACTGCAACTCTATTAGAGGCAGCAATGATTTCATAATTTTCGCCTCCTTAAGGTATAAGGTATATTTTTTCAGGTAAAATAGAAAGTGCAATTGATAATTTACACTATTATAATGCGTTTTTATGCGATATGGCTATACTCCTATGTGCTTTTAGCAAAATGCAGAACATATTATCAATTGAAAATGACAAACTCCTATTGTTTGTGCGTGACGCTGGCAGTTTTTTATCACATCTTGCTAAATTAAATACAGATTGCATATAATCATACCAAGTAAGCAATTGAATTTGATGAGATTCGTTGTTATATTTACTATACAGTAGTCAATTGTTTATTGCTTGTGGGTCAAAAGTTCATAATAATAAAGTTGTTTGTGCATAAGTTTCCTGCTTAACACAACAACCACACTTTTACCCAACAGCCATCAAGACAAGGAAATTAAAAGAAAGTAAAAGAAAGGATGTGCAAAATGCACAAAAAACTAATCGGGTTACTAATGTTGCTTGTACTGGTTTTGGCCATTGGCGCATGTACACGCGAAACAGAAGAACCAGAAGCACCACCACAAGATACAACAGCAGAGGTAACTCCATCCCCAGCCCCAGCGGACGAAACAACCCCAGAGCCAGAGCCAGAACGCGGCGAAGCTAGGGTAATCACATGGGGCCACTGGAATCGCCCCAACGCAGACCCATTCTACCTTGACGCTGTAACCGGCGAGCCAGTTATGCCTCCAGAGCGCTTGTGGGCAATTACACAAGCCTGGAACGCAGTGTACGAGGAGCTAAACGTACGCATCGAGTTTGTGCAATATCCAGTAGACGTACGCGAGATTTTGCTCCAGTCTGTGCTTGCAGGTGACCCATTTGCTGATATCGTAGGCCTTTGGGGTGGTAGCCAGGGTACAATACTTGGGCAAAACGTGTTGCGCCCAATAGACCAATTCCTGGATATCTTCCATGCCGACCCAGAATCTGCATGGATGGTTTCCCCTCCTATGTTTGGCGGCAACTTCTTTGTAAGTGACGAAATGCGCTCTATTGCTACATGGCCACTCGTGTTTAACATCGACCTTATAGAGGCTGTTGACGGGTTGCGCGATGCAGACGGCAATACAATCTTCCCAACAGACCTTTACCTTGCAGGCGAATGGACATGGTCCCGCTTCGAGGAGTATCTAGAAGTATTGGAAGCCTTCTACCGTGATGTTCCTGCACCTGTGCGTCCAGAACTTACAATTTGGCCTTTCCAATCTGACTATCGTTACACAGCGCGTAAAGCGTTCCACTCTGCTGGCGTGGCCGTTTTTGGCCCATATGGCTTGCAAATTGACACACCACAAGCTATCCAGTCTGTAGAGTTTATCCAAAACCTTAAAGACAGAAATCTTATGCGCTCTATCATTTCCCATTATGTAGTACCTGGCTGGCTTTGGACAACCAACGACTTTGGCCGCGGCGAAATGGTATTTTCGGAAATAGCCCCATGGCAATTGGGCTCTGCATCCGCTCAACTTGCGGAGCGCGGCCACTCTATGGGTCTCGTTCCCTTCCCAAGGGCTGACTTTGTATCCCAAGAAGAGGCCCGTATGGAATCCAACCCCGGTAACTCCTTCGGCATACTTCGTGGGACCGACGATGAAACCGCCGCTTTGGCACTTGACGCTATCCGCGTATTTACCATGAACTGGTGGCGCTACTTTGGTGATGTTGACAATGTACTTGATTTCCTTGGCTCTGCTGCGGAAGTAAATGCTGTACGTGACGGCATAGCTATTTTCCACCCAGTTATTGGTGCCGACTTGCTTCAAATTTACACAAACTACTCACCAATTACACCCAACGAGTTTATCTACTGGGCTGGTATCGAGCATCTGGTTGTAGAAGATGTAATTGGCCGCTCTTTGTATGGGTATGACGGTGCAGCAAGGTATGCGACTCATGTACAAGAAATGGTGCATCAAGTACACGCAAGACTTGATATTATTGGTGGCGCAATTGGCGCAGGTCCTCCTGTTAACAACAGGCCCCCAACATTCACATCAATGCGTGTAACAATGCCAATTGGCACAGACCTAGAAACATTTGACTTAAGTCCATTTATACAAATAGAAGGCCTTGTAGACGGGCCTATCCCACTAAATGTAGGCATATACGAGCTTGAGTGGCGTAATGTTGACCCAGACGTTCCTGGTTTAGTAACCGGTAATGACCGCTTGCGTTTACGCGCTATTGACTCTGACGGCAATATCACAGGCTGGCACCAGCAGTATGTACACGTATATGACCCCAACAATACAGAGCCGCCAGTGGTAACACTTCATGACGAGCTACCAACAGTTGAGCTAGACTCTCCTGCTGCAAACATCAACTGGAACTATTTTGTTTACAGTGCAGTTGACGCTCACGGTGCAGATATCAGGCTTTGGGTAGAAGCTGACCTTGGCTTCTTGGATGTAACACTGCCAGGCGAATATCCTGTAATCCTAAGCTTTACAGACTTGGCAGGAAATACAACAGAAGTTGAAATTTATGTAACCGTAGAATAACGGCCTGCCCTAACTAGGGCAATCACAATCGCCTCCCCTGGCTTGGCTGGGGGAGGTGATTGTAAATTTATGCTAATCATGTGACTAGCATTAGAAGGTGGAGGAGAGCGATATGAAAAACAAAAAGATACGTTTAAGATTTGTCATACTCGCGATTATAGTAGTTATCTTTATTGCCCTTATCCCTGTATTTGCACGCGGTGAGTCCGGGCTACCCGCTGTGCATATTGGGGCAATAGGTAACGAATATATAGAGGCCAGTTACGCCCTGCATCTAGCCGCCCGTGGGTGGGAAGGTGTGTTCGCAGATGACGAGATTCATATCGACTTAACCACCGCCAGGTCTGAAACAATGCCCATTAATTTTTATTACGATGCAGTAATAACAGAAAACAGAGGGTATGTTACTTTCGAGTTTAATGTTAGCACCCCTGGGTTTTATAATTTGTTTGTAGAATATATGCCAATGCCAGGAGCCTATGCCAACATAGAGCGCCGGATACTTATAAACGACGAGATACAACACTTTGGGATGGAACAGATATTGTTCATGCGAAGCTTTGACAATACCGGCGGCGGCCCCATAGAAATGCGTGGCGGCAACGAAGTACGCCCACAACCCATAGAAGTTTTTGAATGGGCCGGTGTTTATGTAAACGACTCTAGAAGACGCACCCCCAACCCCTATAGGATCTACTTGCCCGCGGGCCGCAACACCATAACAGTCCAATCTTTGCGTGAGTCCATGATGATTAACAGCTTAATCTTCCGCGAGGCTCATATCCCCCTACCCTTTGCCGAGCTAACACGGCGTGGGCCCAATTATCAGGGCCCCCCCATATCTGGCCAAGCAGAGCGTATGCATGGTGCAACCCATGCGGTGTTTAAATCTTCACGTTCTATTATTAATCAAGTTGACTTTGTTAACCCAGACACATATCCCAGTCACCCATACCGCTTTAGGTTTAACACCATTGGCGGCGACTCGTGGCGCAACCCTGCCGAGACTATCTCCTGGGATATTTACGCACCACACGACGGATACTACGGTATAACTTTCCGCGCACGCCAGCATACAAACCGCGGGGTTATTTCCTTCCGCCGCCTATGGGTAAATGGCGAAGTCCCGTTTGCCGAAGCTCAGGCGCTGGGCTTTCCGCATTCGCCCCATTTTGTCCAATATGGGATATATGATGCCAATGGCCAGACTATGCCCATATGGCTTAATGCGGGCATAAACCACATAACACTGGAAAATGTACTGGGTGAGCTGGCTGGCCCACTGTCAACAGTAGAGTATGCCTTAAGCTTACTCAACGACTTGTACAGGCGCATTATCCAAATAACAACCGAAAGACCTGACCGCTTTATCGACTATCGAATAGAGCATCATGTACCTATATATGAAGAAACACTGCTACGAGTCATCGACTTGCTTTCGGAGACGATGGACATAGTTATAGCCATGAATGACGGCGAACGCAGTGCCAACACCAGTTTATTAGAGATGATGATAATCCAAGCTCGGCGCATGGTGGCCAACCCAGGCGACATAGCGCGTGAACTGGTAAACCTCAACAACAATATATCCAGCGTAGGCGAATGGGTTATTAATGTATCCGAAATGCCTCTAGAAATTGACTCGATAACACTACACAACCCATCAGAGCCTTATACCCCGTCCAGGGCAAGCTTGTGGCAACGTTTTACACATGCGGTTATGAGACTTGGGGCTACATTCGTGATAGACGAAAGCTTTCTTGGGGAAGGCGATGTGCCTGGTGATGCTGTAACCGTGTGGATACCATCTGGGCGTGACCCTGCCATGATTTTGCAAAACTTACTTGTTAGCGATTTTATGCCCACAACTGACATACCTGTTAATTTGCAGCTTATCCCAGTTGATGTTGTTATACCGGCAACGCTTTCTGGTATTGGGCCGGATGTAGTGCTTAATATGACCATAGACAATGTTGTCAACTTCGCGATGCGTAACGCCCTTGTACCCCTTAACACCATGCCTGGCTGGGATGAATTTTCGCAGCAGTTTTGGCCAGCGGGTCTTGAGACGGTTTACTATTTTGGCAACTTTTATGGCGTGCCAGAGACAATGTCGTTTTTGATGATGTATATGCGCGACGATATCCTTGCGGAAGTAGGCATAGAAGCACCACGTACTTGGGATGAGTTTAAACAAGCTATCGTGCGTCTCAACCAGTTTAACTATGATGTATTTGTGCCCGAAACTTCAACGGCATGGATGGCGCTTTTCCCGACGCTATTGTTCCAGCATGGTGGGCATCTTTTCCTTGGAGAAGGACCAACATATGGGATAGCCAGCGCATTGTACAGCCAGGCCGCGATGGAAGCGTTTCATACCTACACTAATATGTACACGGCCTTTGGCGTACCGCTTAGGGTTAATTTTGTAAACCGCTTCCGCACCGGCGAGATACCACTGGGTATAGCGGATTACACATTCTTTAACACATTGGAAGTGTTTGCGCCGGAGATACGCGGGCTATGGTCTTTTGCACCGCTTCCAGGGCTGCCACAACCAGACGGTACCATCAACAACAAAACCGTTGCAGGTGCTTTTCACACTGTTTTGCTTGCTAACGATGACCCGCAGGTCGAGCACAATGGCTGGGAGTTTATACGCTGGTGGCTGTCTACAGAGACGCAGGTATCCTTTGGGCTACAGCTAGAAGCTGTGCTTGGGACTGCCGGGCGCTATGCAACCTCCCAACGGGCAGTATTAGAAAGGCTTCCTTGGGCACCAGATGTCGCAGATGTATTAGTAGAACAGTTTGAAAACGTTGTAGGGATGCGCGGGGTACCCGGTTCGTACATGGTCCCTCGTATGGTGGACTATGCGTTTAGGGCTGTTGTTACCAATGACAGTGCCCTAAGCCCCCGCCAGGCCCTTCACATGAATATCTTTGAAATTGACCGCGAGCTCACACGTAGGCGGCTGGAGTTTGACATGGTCACGGTCCACGACCACCCAGAATATTTGCCAGATTTTATGCAGCATCAGTTTACGGGTAGGAGATAGAGCGGAAGAATGGAGATTGATATATGAAAAGTGTAGCCGCACCAAGAAGAAGAACCGGGTTTGCCGCCGTATGGAACGAGCATAAAGGCAAATATATTCTTATTATCCCGTTTGTATTAATTTTCTTTGTGTTTACCTTTATACCGGTTGTTATGTCTATATTCATCAGCTTTACGGATTTTAATATGCTAGAAACGCCCCGTTTTGTAGGGGCCATGAACTATATAAACCTCTTTACCAATGATGCAGTTTTCTTGGTTGCGCTGCAAAACACGTTGTTCTTGGCCTTGGTTACCGGCCCGGCCAGTTACTTGTTGTGTTTTATTTTTGCTTGGCTTATTAATGGCTTGCCCAACAAAATACGCGCAGTTTTGACCTTGGTGTTTTATGCGCCAAGTATATCTGGTAGTGCATTCCTTATTTGGGGGCTTATTTTCCATTCGGACTCTAACGGTTTTGCCAACGCCTGGCTTATGCGCATAGGCCTTACGCAAGGGCCAATATGGTTTTTTGATACCAGGCAGTACATTATGCCCATTATTATACTGGTACAGTTGTGGCTAAGTCTTGGAGTTAGCTTCCTTGCTTTTATCGCGGGTCTCAAAAATGTAGACACCGCCCTATACGAATCCGGCTCAATAGACGGCATAACAAACCGCTGGCAAGAGCTTTGGTTTATTACTTTGCCATCTATGAAGCCGCAATTGTTGTTTGGCGCGGTCATGCAAATTACTATTGCATTCTCTATTTCGGATATTTCCATGGAGCTTGCGGGCTTCCCGTCATTTGAATATGCGGCTCATACTATTTTGGTACATTTGCATGATTTTGGCTCTATCCGTATGGAGATGGGGTATGCATCCGCTATCGCTACTATCTTGTTTTTTATGATGGTACTTACAAACTTACTTGTACAAAAATTGCTTAGAAGGGTGGGAGAATGATGCAAGGTCTAGTCAAACCTAAGCGCCGTCCGTTTCCCCTGTTTGTGACGATAGGCGGTTATTGGCAACGCTTTAAGTTTAAGCGTAAGGGCCGGTCATTGGCTATGGATATTGTGTTGGCGGCGTTTCTTGCACTTTTTGGTATCCTTAGTATTTGGCCGCTGATATTTATTGCCAACAACGCATTTAAGCCCTTAAACGAGATTCTTTTATTCCCGCCCAGGCTGTTTGTTATAAACCCTACCTTGGCCAATTTCCAGGATTTAGCGTTGGTTATGACCAACTCTTGGATACCGTTGTCACGATATATCTTTAATACATTTTTTATCACTATTGCCGGGGTTACCGGGGTGGTACTTGTGGGCTCTATGGCGGCGTTTCCTTTGGCTAAGTACACTTTTCCGGGGAGCCGTTTGCTTAACCATATCGTTGTTTATGCACTTATGTTTAACGCCACCGTAACCGCTATCCCCAACTTTATCATCATGACCCGTATAGGCTTTGTTGATTCGCATCTTGCTGTTATCCTGCCTGCCCTTGGCGGGACGCTTGGTGTTTTTATTATGCGGAGTTTTATGTCCCAGTTACCAGACTCTCTTGTTGAAGCCGCAAAAATTGACGGTGCGGGCGAGCTTAAAATTTATTGGATGGTGGCCATGCCGCTTGCAAAAGCTGCTTGGATTACGCTAATTATCTTAGCGATACAACAGTTTTGGGGTGCTACCGGCGCGACATTCCTATATACAGAGAGTTTGAAACCCGTATCCTTTGCGCTTACGCAGATTGTACAGGTAGGTGTGGCACGGCAAGGGGTTTTTGCGGCAGCACAGCTCATAATGCTATTGCCACCTGTGCTTGTGTTTGTCATCTCCCAATCCAACGTGCTAGAAGCAATGGCTACATCCGGGATAAAAGGGTAGGACACATGAAAATAAAGACAGCCCTACATGGGCCAGTTAGGGGGCTTGGCATTGTATAAAAAATTTAGCAGGCTGGCAGCGCTTGCCTTAGCTACAATAATACTAAGCAGCACTACAGTGTATGCCGAGACAACAAGACGATTTAATTACACCTACGGCGGCATAACGTTTATAGAGAACACAGTTTCCGCATTCGAGTTGGCCAGGGTCATAGACCGTAGTTATTTGCCCGTCCCGTTCGAAAGAGCGGACGATATAAATGTAGGTGGCGGCAGGATATTTATCGCCGACAGCCTTGCCGGGCGTGTAAATGTGCTGTGTGCATATGATTATAGCTTTATAACCTCGCTTAGGCTTATGCGTGACCCCGACGGGCGCATAAGTACCGACCCTGCAACTGGCGAACAAGTTATGCTAGACAGCCCAGAAGGTGTTTTTTTCAACGAATCGTTAAACCTATTGTTTATTGCCGATACCGCCGCGGAGCGTATTGTCGTGCTTAACGGGGATGACTATACCCTAGTAACAGAAATAACCCGGCCATACAACATGGTAGGTAACACAGCATTTAGGCCCAACAGGCTGGTTGTAGATGATGCCGGGCGTATTTTCTTTTTGGTGCATGGCAGCTCTGAAGGGATAGTTGTTTTGGAACCAGACGGCGACTTTGCCAGGTACTTTGGCACAAACAGGCCTTCTATGAGCCCAATAGAGTTTTTTTGGCGATCCATGGCCACTGCAGAACAGCGCGAGCAAATGGCCCGTTCTTTCGCGCCGCCATTTTCCGGTATTGATATAGACCCAAGCGGCTTTATTTACGCCACAACCGCAGACAACTCCGTACAACAGATGATATTCCGCTTCAATGCCCGGGGAGATAATGTAATACGTGATACGGGCTTTGTCGGGCTTAGGGGCGATGTTGTAATTTTCTTTTCGGACTTGGCATACCAGTCTGAGTTTCAGGCTGTATCTGTTACGGATTTTGGGGTGTATGCTGTAGTTGACAGTGTGCGCGGCCGGGTTTGGGTTTATGACTTTGACGGGCATATAATTTCAATTTTTGGCCAGCTAAGCGATACTCTCGGCGGGCTGAGAGAGCCGTCGTCCCTTGCATGGAACGGTTTTGACCTACTACTGGCAGACCGGGCCATGGGGGTAATAAACGTTTACACACCCAACCGTTTTGGCCATGCGGCACTTATGGCCAACTACCATGCATATCACGGCAACTGGGACGAGGCTACCCAGTACTACAGGGCCGCAGTATCACTTAATGCTACATTCTATGCGGCATACTCTGGCATAGGCCGCAACTATCTTATGCAGCGCCGCTACCGCGAGGCTATGTATTATTTCGACTTGGCATTTGACCAGGAGGGCTACTCCAGGGCATGGCAGGGGAGGCGCGGGGAGCTTATAGCAGATTGGTTTCCGCTTATAGCTATAATTATCGTGTCATTATCTGTCCTGCTTATATATTCCGAGGCGCGCTACCTTAGAAAAGCCGCCTACCAGGAAGGCCGTACCAACAAAAAAGTCAAATCCAAAAAAGAATGTAAAACTAAACAAAGCGAAGAGGCGGTGAATGTTTAAATGCGTACCTTAGGTGCTGATCTTAAATTTTTGTTGTTCACTATTTTTCACCCCTTCGAAGGGTTTTATGAATTACGCTTTCGACGTAAGCGCAACTGGCCGCTTATAGTTGTACTGCTTTTGATGGTAGGTATTGTTGAGATACTGGGTTTTTACCACATAGGCATGATTGCGCGCATGTCTAGGGGTTTTTATATTAACCCGCTGTTTGCTATCACTACATCTGTGTTCCCGTTTGTATTGTTTGCCGTAAGCAACTGGAGTGTTACTACATTGTTTGATGGCAACGGTAAGCTTGGGGATGTGTTTATGGTGATGGCATATGCCCTTGCCCCCAAGATTGTGCTTGACCTTGCCTTTATTGGCCTTAGCAACATCGTGACTATCCCTGAGCTGGCGCTTTTGTATGCAATGGTGGCCGCTGGGTATGGCATTTTTGTGTTTTTGTTATTCTGCGGGCTATGTGTGGCTCATGAATACAACCCTGCAAAGTGCATTGTTACAATACTGGCAACTATCGTGTCTGCTGTAATTCTTGTGTTTATTGGGGCTGTTTATTTGATTTTGATGGGCCGGCTTTTTGGCCTTATTACTACGGTGATTGCCGAAATAACACGACGGGGGTTGTTCTAGCGTGAAAAAACTTTGGGCAAGACTTAAAAAGATAAGCTTTGTGCAACTGGTTGCGCTGTTGGCCCTTATACCCATATTTTATTTTGGTGGGCGGGCTTTGCTGCGGCTGACTATTTCTGCTACTGACCCGTTGCCGCTGTATAGGCCAGCGCTGGTTGACAGGGGGCCTCAAATCCCCATGCATTCTGGTGTGGCGCAAGTGGCCAACAAAGCCGGTTACAACATGACCATTGATACATCTTCGCTTAACATCGCAATAACCCATGAAGATAGCCGGCGGGTGTGGAACACGCTGCCCTCAAACCCAGCGTTTCCGGCGGCAGCCAGGTCCCCAATAGTAGTACGCTTCCTTGGGGAAAATAGCGTCATGTACGAATGGGACGCATACTCCTTTGTTGTTGCAGAGGAGTTATTTGAGATTTTTCATATAGAAAACGGCGTCCAAGTTGTGTATCACTTCGAAGAAAACCAATCTACCCGCTTGATGGAATATATCCCGGCGCGCATAAAGTCCGAAAGATTTTATGAAGCGTTTATTGACCCTATTAACGCATTAGAAGAAGCCGGGGAGTTTGACCCGGTTAGGCTTGGGCAGATGCGCTCCGCCTTGGACATGGTATACCGCTACGACCATGTAGAGAGCGTGTATTTTTATGCCTTTGGCGGGCTGCCACCAGCTCTGATGGTGTTTTTATTAATAGAAATGACATATCTGGTGGGATATGACCGCGAACAACTCATAGACGATATGACAGCTTTGAACCTGGATATATCTTTTACAGAGCCGGCAGAGTTTACAATAATCATAAACTACACAATAAGCCCAGAAGGGCACTTTATGGTAGATATCCCTACAGACCAACACATCGTACAAAACGACTTTTTCACACTGCAAAGTATTAGAATTTTCCCTGGTTTTGACGCGGCATATGCAGAAAGCAACGACGGGTTTATGTTTGTACCGGATGGTGCAGGCAAGCTAATCCGCATGGATACTTTTGATGGCCGCCGCTCTAGCTTTAACCGGCCGGTTTATAACAACACTATATTTGACCAGGATAATTTATTCTTCCGCTCACCTTTCGAAGAAGACTTGCATATGCCTGTGTTTGGCATGTGGCGTTACAACACTGCAGGTACTGCATCTGGCTTCTTTGGCATAGTTGAAAGAGGTGCGGAGACTTCTCATATAATCACAACACTACGTACCCCCACAACCGGTGGGGCCGGGCCGCAGTACAATGCGGTGTTTGCTGCGGTTGATACCATGCAGTTCTCTAGGGTGCGTATATTTGGTCCCTATTCTATGGAGGATGCCAGGTTCCTTGCTACTACTGGGCCACTTGACCCTCATATAACCGTGCGGTTTATGCTTTATCACGAGGACGCAGGTTATTATAGGTTTGCACGTGATTACAGGCAGTTTCTTATAAACAGGTATGACCTGGCTGTGACCTACGATAACCGTCCCAAGATTTTTGTGGAGTTTTTGGGGGCATTTACAACTTTGCGCAATATTCTTGGGATAACTTATACTTCAGATTTTTCTATGACCAGCTTTGACCAGGCCAATGACATACTAACAGGCTTCCGCGATGAGGGGATACCTGTTGTGTCCAATTTCCGGTATGGGCTCAACAGTGGCCGTACTAACAGGATAAGCGACAGGGCCAGGCCGGTACGCGCACTTGGAAGCAGGGCGGAGCTTGATAATTTACTCGCGCTTTCTATACCAGGCGAAGAAGTGTTTTTGGAAGCGAGTTTGATGCGCTTTCACCAAGTACCATGGCTATATAATCACCGCCGCTACCAAGTTGCGGACTTTTTTGGGGAACAAGGTGTGCGCATAGCACCTAACTGGAACCCCGGCGGCACATTTTGGGGGACCGGTGCCTACTCTATGATGGGCTTTATCCATCCCAGATATTTGAACCATGTAGTGGATGGGTTTATGGCCGAGGCAGGAGGCTTCCCCAATCTTGCACTTATGGACTTTGGCTCGATGTTTTATGCCAGTTATGACCGCAGGGATATCGTTGGCCCGTTTGAGGCTAACCAGGGGGTTGTGATTCCTATATTGGAATCTATCGCCCAAGAGCGGACTATTGTGCTTGATAACCCCAACGCAGACAGGATACGCTTTGCTACGTATTCTACCAACATCTCGCGGGAATCTAGCGGTGCTGGGGTGTTTTATTCTACTATCCCGTTCCGCCAATTGGTCATGAGTGGTATTACGGAGTTTACTACCCTCAATGTAAACGGTGCGGCATCTGACCCGGAATACTTTTTACTTCAGGCCCTGGAACTAGGCGCGATTCCTAAGTTTTCGTTGTTTTATGAAAGCACAAGCACTCTGCTTCGCGCGGCTATTTCAGATTATATTGCCCACGAATATGGCAGAATACGAGACGACATTGTAGGCTTAGCTCATGCATACGCGGAGGCTTTTGCACAAATTGGTACCAAGGAAATTGTTAACCATGAGATGCTTATGTCTAATGTTTTTGCTACGACTTATGTAAACGGGGTACGTGTGTATGTAAACTACAACCGCTTCCCTGTGTACTTGGAAGATGGCCGCCGCTTAGAGGCGTTAGACTTTGAAATTGTAGGAGGAAACCTATGACAAAATCAAAGAGTAGTGGCGGTTTTAAATTCAGGAGGCCGGGGTTTCAAACATCGCGCAAGATAAATGCCTATGTGTTGCTTATCCCGTTCCTTGCAGGCTTCTTCTTGTTCTTTGCTGTGCCCATTTACAACTTGATTGTGTTTTCCTTGAGCCGGGTAGAGGTAGCAGAGGAAGGCGGGATGATGCTTACCTTTGTAGGGTTTGAAAACTTTGTAGACTTGTTTATGGTAGAAGTAAGCACAGCAAACCAGCAATTTTTACGGGTTTTTGCAGATGAAAACATGCGTATTTTCATGAATGCCCCCATTATGGTTATATTTAGCCTGTTTGCGGCTTTGCTTGTTAATGTCAAGTTCAGAGGCCGGGGCTTTGTGAGGGTTATCTTTTTCCTGCCTATAGTTACAGGGCTCCCTATTGTGCAAAGCCTGCTTACTGTTACTACCGGTGCAGATATTATGGACGCGTCTATCGCGGACACGTTTATCACCACAACAATTATGTCTTTTCTAATAAGCTATACGTTCTTGCCTATAGCATTAATAAGCTTTATCGCGACAGTTGCGGGTGAGATATTCTTCTTAATATCCAATGTAGGTGTGCAGACGCTTATTTTCCTTGCGGGGTTGCAATCTATTAACCCGTCTTTATATGAAGTTGCTAAAATTGAAGGTGCAAACGAGTACGAGACTTTTTGGAAAATAACACTGCCTATGCTTACCAATGTAATTGTGTTTGTAATTGTATATTCGTTTGTAGATTTGTTCTTGGATTCGCCGTTGGCCAACGAGGTTTATGCCTATGGATTCTTGCGCAACAATATTGGCATGGGTGCATCCTTGTCCTTGATTTATATGATTAATGTAGTATTGGGGCTGTTAGTACTGCTATATGCCTTTAGAAAGGTGGCTGGCAAACATGATTCGTAAGGCTAAGACTAAGACTAGTAGCGGGACTTCCGCAAAAGTTACAGTAGCCCGTATGAGGCGTGAAAGGCTTATCCATGGCACTATGGATGGCTACTATCTTAAAAACCAGGCAAAAAGTATAGTGGGTAATATTTTGTTTTATTCCTTGGTTGTTGGCCTTAGCTTTGCAATCTTGTACCCGCTAATCAGGGTGCTGCCGGTGGTTTTTAGTGAGTTTAGATATCTTAATGACCCGGATGTAATATGGGTGCCTATACAGTTCTCTATGCTTAGTTTTAGGGCGGCTATACGTGTCGGGTTTGGCAATTTTACTAACATGGGGCTGACGCTGGTGTACGCGGCGGTTATTGCCATTGTACAAATTGTTATTAGCGCTATGGCGGGTTATTCACTTGGCCGGGTAAAGTTTCCTGGGCAGACGATGGTTATGATTTTTGTGTTTATGGTCATTATTGTGCCGCCGCCGGCGTTACTTATCCCGCAATTTTTGCGGTTTGCCCAGTTTGAGGTTTTGGGGATTGTTGGGTTGTTTAATAATGGGCAGCCTCTTAATTTGCTTAACAACCAGGCTACTTTGTTTATATTGTCATTTACGGGCTTTGGCGTAAAACAAGCTATATTTATATTTATTTTTAGACAGTTTTTTAAAGGCTTGCCACTTGAACTTGAAGAAGCAGCGCTTATAGACGGTTGCGGTTTTTATAAGACATTTGTACGGATAGCGTTCCCTATGGCTGTACCGGCTATTGTTACTGTGTTTGCCTTGGCCTTTGTATGGAACTACGGTGATACGTATCTTACGGGGTACTTCCACCCAGACGGGCCGTATCTGGCTAACTCTTTGGATCTTTTGTTCCAGTATCAGAACATGGAGCACCTAAACAACTTTATTGTACGCATTTACAACTTACCCTTTAGTACCAGTTTTATGTTTGATGCTATAAAGCACGCTGCCGCTTTGGTGTATTTGGCACCGTTATTATTAATGTATTTTATTTCGCAGCGGCGTATTGTAGAAAATTTTGAGCGAGCTGGGATTGTTGGGTAATGGATATAGGACATATTATGCCACTATATGTGCGTAGAACAATCTGCATTTACATGATGTTTTTACTGCTAATGACTTTAGCATCTTGCGGGGCTGGCAACGACACAAATGAAACTGGTTATTCCCCAGATGGCGAAGCTTCATACGATTTAGACAATAGTACAGCTTACACAGAGTCAGATAATAATTATAACGGCGAACATGAATACAGTGATGATGCAATTGCACATGTACCAGGGGTACCATTGCTGCCGGCTGTACCTACACCCACCGGTTTGGCTGCACCTTTTGCCGAGGCGGCTGCTATCCTTCCGCCGCCAGTGGCACTTCCTGTGCGTGTACGCGGCACCCAAATACCTGACAGCCAGCTTATCACCATAGATACTACTTCGCGTTTCCAAGTCATAGAGGGCTTTGGCGCATCTGGGGCATGGTGGGCACAAAGCATAGGCGGTTGGGATAATATCCAGGATATTATGGACTTACTGTACTGCCGGGAGCTTGGTATCGGGCTTAATATATTCCGGTACAATATTGCGGCTGGTTTCCCTTCCAATGCCCGCGACCCATGGCGCAGCCAGGCTACAGTTGAAGTATCACCTGGTGTGTATGACCTTACCCTGGATGAGAATGCACTTCATGTGTTCCGTCTTGCCGTGGAACGTGGTGCCAACCGCAACGTGGCATTTGCAAAAAGCCCACCTTCTAGGATGACCGTCTCAGGCTTAACATCCGGCCATTGGCTGCCCTTTACCCCCAATTTACAAGAGGGTTACGAGGCTGCTTTTGCGCGGTATCTGGTGGATATCACGCTTTTATTGTTAGACGAAGGGCTCCCTGTCCGTTATATAAGCCCCATTAACGAGCCCCAGTGGGCATGGGGTGGAGTATACGCGTCACAAGAAGGGGCCTTTTTTTATCCAGAGCAAGTTGTTACCATGACCCGCGCCTTGGTGCATGAAATCGAAAACCGGGGCTTGCGGTATAATTTGCGTGCCTCTGTTGCAGAGTCTGGCACATGGAACGACTGGGATTACACCCTTAATATGTATAGGGAGCTTATGGCCGACCCGGTTATTGCCAACCATTTGACCCATTTTGCTGTGCATTCATACTGGTCTAGCGAGATGGACAAACGGCGTGCGGCGTTGTTTTTCCAAGGTATCCCGGACATGTTGCCCCTTAAACAAACAGAATGGTGCGAGATGGAATGGGGTATGGACTTGGGCATGGACGCAGCGCTGGTACTTGCCAGGGACATGCACGACAACCTTACGATTTTAGACGTAGTATCATGGAGCCATTGGCTGGCCGTATCCAGATATGACTACCGGGATGGCCTAATATACGTAGACATAGGCACCCAGGAGTTTACATGCAGTAAGCGAATGTGGGCTATGGGGAATTTTTCGCGGTTTGTACGTGACGGGTTTGTGCGAGTTGACACCGGCCTGGGCAGGAGCCTTAGAAATTTACTTGTCTCTGCATATCAAAGCCCTGATGCCAGTGAGCTTGTACTTGTTGTTATAAACCCGGAGGATGAGCCGCGTACAATAGGTGTTGATGTATTTGGGTATGGCTACACCTATGTGCATATCACAGACGAGACTCGTGATATCAGGGCTGTATACGAAAGGCTTGATGATGTTTGGGAATATGTAATACCGCCTAGGTCTGTTGTGACTTTTGTAAATAGGCGGTAGATATAGCGTATTTCCTTTCGAGGCAACGGGCGACAGGCTGGACTGTTTCCGATAAACATGAGATCTACACTGCAAGTGCAAGCTCTGTCTCAAGCCACTTTTCAAGAAAATCCCTGTTTGCCACATCGTCCAATGTAAAATTAAAACCAACGAAACGGCAACTCTCAAATTCTTCGTTGTCATGTGTAAAGTGATAAGGCCCCCCGTGCTTGCATTCTACAAAGTTAGGATTCTTTTTTGCACAGCCTCCGCAGCCCCTTGCGTCCCTCATAATGCTTATCATACCTTCGGGCAGATTGGCTGCTATGCGGTTAGAGTTTGTGGTGTTATTCGTATTGGGTCTTATTGTGCACGCAGTTTCGTTCATTGTAATCCGGCATACAATCTTTTTACTGTTTGCAGAGGTGTATGTGAAGTTCCCCTTATTGTCAACGGCGGCTTTACACCCACCAGCTATTAAATAACTGTCAATTTGGGTAATCCACTCTTTTATTTCGGCTGGTTGTAGGCTAATTAGTTCATTAAACCTGTCATCTTTTTTACTCATCATATTCCTCCTGTTTGAGTTAATTTTCTTATAGTGGACTAATCCAATATGGTATAAGTCAGACACTGCGGGGTGCCTATTATGTGGCATGAGTATATCATAGGTGTTTTTATATTTCGTGATGTGGTCTGCCCTCTTTTTCTCGCTACACATAAAATTAGGGGTATTAAGAAAGGAATTTAGCAAATGGCCGAAGACAATGTAACTTTCGCGCAAAAACAAATGAAGACCAAACCAAAACCGGAAGAAATTATACATGAACTTCTTGATGGCGAAGTGAAAGAGACTGCATTGGAGTTTGTCGCCTATTTAAGAGCGAATAAACTCACGCCACGATACAGTTCAGTAAATTCTTGGAATATAACTTACAAGGGCAAAATGTTATGCTACATAAAAATAATAATTAAAACGGGAAAAAACACATGGAACATTGCGTTTCGTTTAGAAAAATTCGGCCATGAATTTAGTGATGGGTTCAAAAAAGCCATACAAGAGAATCTAAAACCATGTACAGCTTGCTTAAAAGCATGTTCGAAAGGAATAAACCTGATTATTTTTGATAAAGAGATAAAAAATATATGCCGTGGATGGCCGATTCAATTTGAAAATCCAAATGTTAATACATTGGGGTATGCAAATGAATTAATGGAATACAGGAAAAATCTTATTAACACAAACAATCTTCCTCCCAAATTCTTTTGGAATTTATAACCACACAAACTACACAGTTTCAATCATTTTACTCCACAATGTTGCCAATTAATAAAAACGGGGCTCTTGCGAAGAAAAGCAAGTCAGCCCCTTTTTTTGCGATACCTTTGATACAGTACACGTTAGTGCATCGAAGGTGTCGCAATAATGCCCGTTATTATAGTATTATAAGGTCGGACCTCTTATAGCCCAAGTACCGCAAGCCTTTCCTTCAAAAATTCCACCGCGAGCTTGATATCAGCTTCTGGGTTGTCGCCTACTTCGCGTTCTATGGTCAAAAAGCCATCAAACCCTATGCTGTTAAGGGCTTTTAGATACTCATCCCAGTTAACCCCTCCTTGGCCAAGGGGTACTTCCTGCCATTGCAATGGCTTGGCAGATAGCTGTATTCCATCTTTGGCATGGGTATGCACAATATAATCACTAAGGGTATGGACCCCTGCCACTGGGTCATCTGCTACCACCATAACCAGGTTGGCTGGGTCGTAGTTTACCCGTACACCTTTAGCACCCAGGCTGTCAAGGAACTCGCCAAGGAGCGCCGCACTTTCTGGGCCTGTTTCTACAGCGAAATATGAACCTATAGAATCCGCATACAATGCCAGCTCGCGGCAAGCAGTACGCATTATTTCCTTTTTCTTGCATTCTTCTGCCGGGACTGTACCTATGTGGGTGGTAACTACGTCACACTCGAGACGCTTTGCCAAATCCATGATTTCTTTAGAGCGTTGGACGCGCCATTTATTAGCCTCTGCAATTTCGAAACCAGAGCCCACTGCTTCTGGGGTTGCGCCCAAATCACCACATATAGCAGAAAACACCATGCCATGGCTCTTTACCAGATCAAGCCACTCGCGAATTTTTGCGTCGGTCATGTTCTCTGGGGCAAGCTCCCCGTCAACTGCGTAGGCTTGGATGCCTTCTACGCCCAATGCCGCTGCACGAGCTACTGCTTCTTTCAAGTCGAGTCTAAAACCTTCTATCAATACACCTATTTTCATGGATTTTATCTCCTTTTATCATTGGCGCTGCCATGAACTCACATCATGCGTTGTAATATGCCATGCCTAACTGGGTACGGTTGGTTACGTTTAATTTTTCCATAATAACAACAATGTTGTTGCGCACTGTACCTTCGCTTAAAAATAGATTTGCCGCGATTTCCTTGTTAGGTAGCCCCTGCGCTATTAGGCGGGCTATGTCGCGCTCACGGGGAGTAAGGGATTCTAGTGCTGGGTTTTCTTGAGGGGCTAGTTTCTTTAGCACATGTGTATCTACTACTCCGGTGCCATCCAATAAAAGGCGCAATTTGCCTGCTATGCCAGAGATTTTATCGGTCTTGACGAGATAACCGTCTGCGCCGGCGGCTAGGGCCTGCTGTATATTGGGGCGGTCGTCGAACGTTGTTAGCATCATAATTTTGATGGCCGGGTAGCGAGTTTTGAGTAGACGGGTTGCGGCTATACCATCCATTCCAGGCATGTTTATGTCCATCAATATGATGTCAGGCAGTGTATTTTCGCATATTTCAACGGCTTGGGCACCGTCTGCGGCTAGGCCTGTAATGGTTATGTCTTGCTCGCGGGACAGGCTTATCTCAAGGCTTTTTCTTATTAACCGGTCATCATCTACTATTAGCAGGTTCATGGCTTGAGATACCGGTCCATCCACTGGATTATCTCTGTAAGTCTTTTAATCCTAAGTTCTGGCTTACCTGACCGCGAAAGCTCGTGATTTTCGCCGTGGAACACTACAAGCCTTGTATCCACGCCCAGCAGCTTAAGCGCAGTATAAAACTGATAAGCCTCTGGCACCCAGCATCGGTAATCCGCGTCCGAATGTAATAATAGTGTAGGTGTTTTCACGTTTTTGGCGTATTTTAATGGCGAATGCCACCATAATTTTTCTGCTTCTTCCCATACATCGTCTACACCCATCTGGTCCTTGCCAAAGTAATAACCAATATCGCTGATGAAAGTAAAAGGCATCCAGTTGGAAATAGAACGCATAGACACGGCAGCATTAAAACGGTGGGTATGCCCTACTATCCAGTTGGTCATAAACCCGCCATAAGAGCCGCCTAGTACACCCATGTTATCATCGTCTATGCCAGGATATCGTGCTTGGCATGCGTCTACAAACTGCATAAGGTCGTCATAATCTATCGTGCCGTACTTGCCCCTGATATCCGCAAACTGGTTGCCTTTGCCGTCACTGCCTCTTGGGTTCGAATACATGACGAAGTAACCATTACTTGCAAAAACTTGCATCTCATGGAAATAGCTTTCTGTGTAGGCTGTTTTTGGCCCACCGTGGATTTGTAACACTGCTGGATATTTTTTACCTGGCTCGTAATTTACGGGTTTTATCACCCAACCGTCTATTTCTACGCCGTCTGTGTTTTCAAATGTAAAGTATTCGGGGGTGGAGTACATGTGGGTCTTGTGGAACTCGTCGTTAAAAGCGCTTATTTTTGTTAGATTGCCGCCTATGGACTCGTATACCTCCATCAGTTTGCCAGGCTGCATGAAGCCCATAACCGTGCGTGCGCCTTGTATATCAAAAAAATCTATGTTGCCGCCGCTGTTTGTGGTGTTTTGTATTGCACCAGTATTAAGGTCAAGGGCTAGTATGTCTGTTTTATATCCGCTGATGGATGTGAAGTAGTAATAATCGCCTTCTACTTTGCTGGTAATACCACCACCAAACTTAGAATCCGAGTTCCCGGGTTGGCCTATTGTGCTGTCGTGTTCGGCTAGTTTTACGGCTTCTTTAGTTGCCGGGTCCACTATATAAAAGTGGCCATGAGTATGAAGGGGCTGCCCAGGCTCTGAAAAAGATACAAGCAGCTTGCTGTTCCAGTAGTCAAAGGCTCTTACCCTTTTAGGCTCTTGCAAAGCTTTTTTCTCTTCCAAAGTTTCTAGGTCTAGGATGTAAATGTTAGTTTCCATGCTGTGGATTTCTGCAGGGGCGGGGTCGCCCGTGTATGCAAGGTATTTCTTGCAGGGTGATAGTTTATAGTCAGAAACATTGGCTAGTTCGTGGGTGATGGGCTTTAGGCCGGTACTGGTAAGAATATTAAGTCTTGTGCGCTTTTTGTTTGTAAAGCCCTTGCCGTTAAACCAGTATGGCAGCTCGTCTATTACTTGATAGCTCTTGGCCTTTTCTTGTTCTTTCAAAATTTCCTGGATTTCTGCTTCGGTTTTGCCTTGTAAACTAGGTCTTGCGTTGTTGTAAATGGTTGTTGCGATGTATTTATCAGCTGTTAGTTGTTCTAGTTTTGTGACGGTCGCGTCTACTTTGAAGGCTAGTTCTGCTTCGCCGCCGTGGATATTTATTGTGTAGAAGCAGGTTAGCTCGTGGCCTTTTTCGATTTTTTCTTTGTCTTTTTTATCGCGCACTTCTGAAAAAAGGATTGTATCGTTGTCCTTCCATATAAACTGGGCAATCTTGCCTTTTGAGTTGGTTAGGGGTTTAAAGCCTTGGCCCTTGTCTATGAATATTGCTATGTCGTAATCGTTGTCATCGTTGGCTTTGCGGCCCAGGAGGGCTGTGTTTTTGCCGTTTGGGGAGAGCTTTAGGCTGTCTATGAAGCGATAGTGTTTAAAATCAGATATTTGTATGTTTTTCATGTGTCATCTCCTTTATAGCAATTCACTTATAAACGGTCCCGTCCGGGCCGAAAACGCTTATACATCTGCTATTTTCGGCTCGGGCGAGACTGCTCATATTTTGTAGCTATGAACATAGCTTCTTAATCCGCTATAACTAACTCATGCCGGTATGTCCCGGCCCGTTCGCCGCATGCTGTGATTGTAATAACGCTTCCTGGTTGTGCCATAACCAGCCATTCGGCTTTTTTTTCGCTACGCCCAGGTATGTGCCCTAACTCTAACTTTGCCTTGCCTTGGGCAACTTCTATATCATCGCCACTAATAGCCACTTCAATTGGCTTGCAAACTGCAATCTGCGTAGCTAGGTTTGTCCCGGCGGTATTAAGGTACCCGCCGTTGACTATGCCGCAACTCACACGATACAGCCCGTCTGCAACTTTTTCTACATTCACTTTACGCACTTCTATGCGGGCCATCGCACGGGCTTGCATGTTAGTGAATCGCATGTTTTTTTCGCAAACATCTGGCAAAAACTGCTCTGGTGGGTTTTGGAACATATATTTATGCTTCCAGCCGCCTATCTCTACTTCACCGAGTTGTGGATGCTCAAATTTCGTCCATGGCATAAACCCATCCAGGCCTTCTTTATCATGCCACTCGAAGACTTTTAACATATCTGCTTCTTGCTCTTTATCGCTTTTGGGCTTGGGTGGTGCTTCAAATTTTTGCTTATCTACACCAGATGCAACCATGGCACTCCACAGCTCTGTAGACCATGACAGGATACCGCGATGGTTATAAACCCAGTCCATATACGCGCCACGATATGGCTTGCTTTGGTCAAATGTGAAAGCATCATATACGCCGCAATGGCCATAATCTGTGATTTCTGCACCCAAAGTCCCCAGTAGTTTGTACGCCTCTAGGTCAACCTTATCCATTTTAGAATCAGGGATAGTGCAGCAGGGGCGCAAATGCACGTTGCCGAAGGTGTGGTAACTCATGGCCCCGGCTATGTTCTTTTTATTAATCAAAAAATCTGCTACTGCTTTAGCTTCCGGCTCAGAGAGGGCATAGTCACCTGAGCCAATTTGTTTTGCGTCTATATCCCAAAACGCGGGCATATTGCGGTTTAAATCCAAGCCCCAGCGCGGGCGCGCTATGGGGACTTCTATGCCATTAAAATCTACAATGCGCCCTTCCTGGTACAGCCTATAGTATGTGCCGCCAAAGTCATCTGGCCTACGGCGCACCATAAGACGCGGGTCAGTCTGCGAGACTTTCCATTCCCCATGAGGGTCTTGGACACGCATTTGGGTGATTACGCCGTCACCGTTTATATCTTCTGCATGAAGGCCCGGTTGGTCTTCTGTAAACGGGAAGATACGGGTCGATGAACGTAGGGTGTATGGGGTGTTCATGTACATTTCCGACCCGTCTATACATACACGGGGCACGATATACCAGGCGTAGTTAGTAAGCAGCTCTGTAACTTCGCTGTCCCGGTCGTAATTTTCGAGGAACCAGCTAACGGTATAAAGAGCTACGGCAGAGCCGGTTATTTCCCCTGCGTGGAAGTTTGCGTCTACGTAATAGCCGGGTTTTTCATGGGCAGGGGCGCCTGGGGCGGTAATCTCCAGACAGATAATGTCACGGCCTTCGTATGTTTTGCCTATGGGGTAGGATTTAATTAAATCCGGGAAGGCCTTGCACCACTGGGCGATAAGTTCTTGGATCTCCGGCCAGTTGTAATACTTTGCGGTTGTGTAAGGTACTTTCATTTGCTGTTCACCTCTCTTGATGGATTTATATTGTAATAGTTTAGCTTTTTATGTCATATGTGGCAAGGTATTGAGTTATAGGTACAACACAAGTGACACGAAATATCTCACCTGTGTCAACAGCTAAGCTGCCGCCTACTGCCGCTACCCGGTGGCGTAGGTTTCTTAGGCCTTGGCCCATAATATTTTTTTTGTATACCACACCGTCATTTTCGACACACAGGCGTACGATATGTGGCGTTGTATCCAGATATGCAGTAATAGTGCGTGGCTTAGCATGTCTAATTGCGTTTGTTAGCGCTTCGTTCAGACATGCTTCTAATACGCCCCATACATGCACAGGCACATTGGCTGTATCACCAAACATGTTAAATTCAATATTTGCTGCCGGGAAGCGCATACACGTTTCCTGCAACGATTCTACGCCCAGCGCTGCCACGGGCGCTAGGTTGTGCACGGCATCGCGCATTCTGTTTGCACCGCTTTCTAGTCGCTCTAGCGCTGCGTCGTACAGGGCTAGTACGTCTTCCGCTTCGGGTTTTGAACATATAACCCCATCCAAAACTTCACGTGCCGTTTGCAAAGACATAAACGCAGCCACTATTTCGTGTCCGGCGTTATCATGTATTTCCCGGGCGATCCTGGCCCGCTCGCTCACAACAGTCATACGCTCTATTTGCGTCGTAGCAGACAGTAGTTCTCTTTGGAGGGATTCTAATTCATAATACCGCCCTGCCTCCGCATCACGGCCTCTTTGGCCTAACGTGTGCCCTTTTTCCCATTGTCTAAGAAAAAACCCTGCAAGCCCACCCAAAAAAGCCATTGCCCCGGCATTAATATCCACAAAAAAGACCCCTAATGCCAACACTGCCATAAACTTATGGTAATACATAGCAGAAAACAGCGAAAGCACCAGCGCATACGGGAAAAAAATCACGCATACAGCTACATCCAACACAACAGTCAGGCCCAAACTTGGCAAGCGCAACCTAATTAAGCCCATACATGCCAAAAAAAGCGTAATATAAAAGCCCATTGGGTCGCCACTGTATAACCAGTAAGCGCCCAACAGGCTTAGTGCTGCAATATAGCATATTATAAAGCTGCGTTGTGGAAGGGTGAAGTCCTTCATCATGTCGCCCCTAAATTAGTTTAAACAATCCGTCTTTTACTACCATACAGTATATAAACCACTGCAAACAATGACATAACCCCAAGCGAAATCCAAAACTGACCATTTATACCGTAGTTGATTAAGTTCTCTAACCCTCTGGCGGCCCAGTGCGTGGGGAAAAGTGCACCAAAGCGGCGCAAAAACACTGGCAATATAGAAAGTGGCATCATAAGTCCGCCCAATACCGCAATAAGATTAATAATTATAGCAAACGCGGCAACACTGGCTTCCTTGTCTTTAAAAATTGCAGCCCATACAAAAGACAAGCCGATGGACGTACCCCCAAGGAAAGCATAGCACAAGGCTATCCCGGTAGCAAACTCTATCCCCCAGCCATGGCGGGCTAAGCCCACAATCCCAATTATAGCAGATACACCAGCCACAGGAATCATCGCAGAAAAGAAATTTTGCATCAGGTAACTACGCATGGTTACAGGCCCTGCCAGGATACGTATTACTGTACCGTCTATACGGTCAAGCTGAATACCTCGTGCCATATAAAACGCACCAAGCATCATTAGTAGTGCCGACAAGAAAATCCCCGCATGAAACGCTGGCGGCTCGCAAAAGTTTACATACCCAGCAGAAAATACAATAATAAGGGGCAAAGCACCATTCAAGATAATTGTCGCAGGACTTGATAGCCCCCGCCGCAAAGAGTACTTAAATACGGTCAAAACGAACGCCTCCTCGAAACTATAACAACAATAATAGCAAGCAATATAGTGGTCGCAGTCAAAGTTCCCATGTTTAATAATGCAGTTGACATATCACGGCCCATATACTGAAGAGCTCCACCAAAATTGTCGCTTACAGAGTTACCCATAATCCCGGAAGCCATAATAGCACGCATTGCTTGGGCATACGGTGTCATATAATTAAAGAAGACATTTAAAGCATGGATGTTTATATTAATAGTGACCAAAAAATCACCCGATGGCACTATCATAAAAAACGAAAACAATACACATACAGCCTCGGCTACACCTTTTTTGCGTATCAGCAAAGACACAAGCATCCCAAAAACCTGTGAAAATACTGCAATAATAACAATCACGGTCAACAGTACAAACGGGTTATGCACATGGGCGTTGAGTGCAATAGCAGCAACAGCCATAATCAACACACCGGTTAGCACCGAAAAAAACACACTAGCCATCATAATAGAAAATAGATACTTACTCAACGACGCAGGTGCGGCCAACAGCCTCCATCTACGCGAATTTTTAAAGTCACGGAAAAAGAGATCAACCATGTGAGTACCGTACATAAACTGGAACATTACCATAATCAGTGTTGCTATGGATGTAGCTGTTACGGAGTACCCACTAAAAAGTGTATCGCCGCCCTCCATGGCATTTACATTAACAGTAACATTAATAAAAACCAACAACACAGGAAAAAATACATTTATAGCAAGCCCAATAGGCTCTACGAGCAAACGCTTAAAATAATGCTTAGTTATCATCATATATACCTCCATCAAAAACTTTATACTAACCTTCCCCACCATCGCGAAGTTTGCGCCCGGTAAGTGTAAGGAAAACATCTTCTAGGTTGGATTTATCTGCAGTAATATTGACTACACCACCGTGCTTGATTGTCACTTCCATTATACGGTTTAGGTTGCCGCTATCGGCACCAGATATAATTACATAGTTGTTGCCACTAACAGATACATTTTTCACGCCAGATACTGCCTTGATATCCTCGGTAAGGGCATCCGATGGGGAAGCCGCTATCATACGTATTGTATCCTCGTGATGGATACGCCCTATCAACTCATCAAGCGTTCCTTCCGCAATAACCCGCCCGCTGTCCATTATGGAGATACGGTTACAAATTGCCTGTACTTCTTCCATATAGTGTGTTGTGTATACAACGGTTGTCCCTTCGGCGGCTATTAGTTTTACAGATTCTAAGATATGATTACGTGATTGAGGGTCTATGCCCACTGTTGGCTCGTCCATTATTAGTAGTTTGGGCCTGTGTACAAGCGCACAGCCAATGTTGAGCCGCCGCTGCATCCCGCCAGAGAACTTACTGGGGCGTTTTTTTGCATGCTCGGTAAGGCCTATAAATTCTAGTACGCGCTTTACGTTGCTTTCGAGATCGGCACCTTTTAGGCCATACAACCCGCCAAAATAGCGCAAGTTTTCTATTGCAGACAGCTCTGTAAACACTGTTATCTCTTGTGTGACAAGTCCCATATTGCGCCTGATACTTGTGTTGTTTATGCCTTGGCTTTCGCCAAAGACTTTAATCTCGCCGGAGTCTATGCTTATCAGCCCTATCAAGGAGCGTATCGCAGTGGTTTTACCGGCACCGTTGGGCCCAAGTAGGCCCAATATTTCGCCTTCTGCTATATTTAAATCCAGGTGGTCTAGGGCCATTGTGTCCCCGTAACGCTTTACTACATTTCTCATGCTTGCTATCATAATTTTTGCCTCCTTATTAATATCATTTTATTTTTTGCCATGCGGCGGTTCTTATGCAGCAATTATATTATTGGTTATCATGCCAGGGTAGTTACATTTGTCATGAAGTTTAACATTACACCACTTGACTCCGCCAACATGGCAGTGTATGATTACCCTGCGAAAATTGGCCAATGTTACAGTGTCCTTTGAAATGGCAAGTTCGCAAAGGCCCAGCGAATCGCCCGGAGGGAGGGAAGTCCAATGTCAGAGGTAGTTATTAAAGATAATGAGACCCTGGACAGCGCGCTTCGGCGTTTCAAGCGTAACTGCGCAAAAGCTGGTATCATGGGGGAAGTACGCAAAAGAGAACACTACGATAAACCCAGCGTAAAACGTAAGAAGAAGTCAGAAGCGGCACGCAAGCGTAAGTTTTAGTAATGATGACATATCTAATCGCCTCTTGTATAACTATTCGCTATGGTGGATGGTCATACAGGGGGCGGTTTTTATTTATGCTTTTATCAATGACTGCCTTAATGATACAAGAAAAGCCCGGACATGTGAGGACTATTAATCCCCATATGCCGGGCTTTATAGGTTGTATGATGTTTGTGCTTGAATTATATCGATATAATATATGTTAAAATTATACAACCATAGGCTGTAATTGTCGCCCATGTAGCGCTTCATCTATTGTGGCAAGGGTATACTCACCCTTTAACACCATAGACCTTGGTTTTTCGTGTGGGTTATCCTGCCCAAAGGGTACAAAATAAATATTGCGCATCCCCAACAGCATCCCGATGTTTTTTGCACCACTACCTAGTGCATCATTGCTAGAAAGCCCCAGCACCACTGGCCTGTTGTTTCTAAGATGTGCTTTGACGGCCATTGTCACGGTTGTATCTGTTATACCATAGGCTATCTTGGCCATTGTATTGCCTGTGGCGGGCAGTACAACAAGTATGTCTAGTAGCTTAGCCGGGCCTATGGGTTCGGCTTCTAGGATAGTTGTTATCACAGGCTGGCCGGTAAGTTCGGTCAGCTTTTCCTTAAGACCTTCGGCAGTCCCAAACTTTGTGTCCATTGTGTCTACAGATTGTGAGATAATTGATACTACCTCCGCACCGCTTCTTACCAAGTCGCTTATTATTGTAAGCGCAGCATCCAATGTACAGAACGACCCAGTTAGCGCAAAGCCCATGCGTTTACCTTCAAAACTGGCTTTCATGATGTCGGCCCCCCTTCAATTTTGCTTGTATTCTTATCATCCGTTGCGGCGGTATCTGCCGTATGCAGCACACCCTCTGTCTCTGTTATAATATGGTTAATAGTATCCAAGATATACGTCGCAGTTGTTACCGGCGCTATCTTTCCTGGCAGCGATGTTGTAAAAAGCACCTTTAGCCCAAAATCCCGGGCATCGTTTACGTCCACGCCATATGGGGGGGAGGCTAAATCTATAATTAATGTGCTTTTCCTGATATGCTTCATGTTGCGCTTATCAAGGAGCACCTTGGGCACAGTGTTAAATATCACATCCGCTTCTTTAAGCTGCATGTCTATATCCTCGTGCCGGGCAACCTTGTGGCCGCAACTTTTGGCAAGTGCCGCCGCCCGGCCAGAGTTAACAACCATGGTCACTACCGCACCCATACCCCTTAGCATCGCCGAAAGCACCGTGCCAATACGCCCATAACCTATCACCAGCATGTTATTGCCATGCAGGGTGATGTCGGTTTCTTCTATGGCGATTTTTATGGCCCCTTCTGCGGTTGGGATGGCATAGCAAGTAGGGGTAAATTTATGTATTTTGAAAAGGAGGACGATTAAACAATGCATACAACACATAAAGCATGTACAAGATGGCCCGTTAATAATCAAGTAATAATAACAGGCGGCGCAAATGGTATAGGGCGCTGTATCGCAGAAGCGTTTCTGCATATAAACGCAACAGTCGTCATCATAGATATAGACAAGCTCGCGGGTGAAAGCATGCAAGCACGACACAAAAACCTGCGCTTTTTTCATGGAGATATTGCAGAGAAAGAAACGCTTGAACAATTAGTAAACTCCCTTTCGCAGCCAATAAACTGTCTAATAAATATCGCTTGCATCGGGCGGCATGGGCTACTTTCTGGCTGCTCTTATCATGATTTTGAATATGTACAGCGGGTGGGTGTGACCGCGCCTTTCTATCTTACAAGCTTACTACTACAAAAGGACTTACTCGCACATGGCGCGTCCATAGTCAATATATCATCGACCCGCGCCAACCAGTCTCAACCGGATACAGAAAGCTACACAGCAGCAAAAGGCGGTATCTTGGCACTAACCCACGCTATGGCCGTAAGCCTGGCCGGCAAAGCAAGGGTAAACGCCATAAGCCCTGGGTGGATAGAAACCGCCACATATCATACCAATGCAAAAACACATGCACACTCCCCCCAAGACAATGCGCAGCATCCAGCCGGCCGCATAGGGACGCCAGAAGACATTGCAGAAGCGGTCCTTTTCTTATGTAGCACAAAAGCCGGCTTCATCACAGGTGAAACAATAACAATTGATGGCGGTATGAGCCGTCTTATGATATACAACAACGACCATGGCTGGAGGTATGAATTAACATGAAAAACAATAAAATTTTCAAGATGCCGTTTTCAAGCGTCTACCCCCTCTATCTTAAAAAAATAGAACGTAAAGCGCGCAACAAGTCTGAGCTGGATGCCGTAATTTGCTGGCTTACTGGTTACGATGAAGCAGCACTGGTATCGCAAATAGAAAAAACAGTAGATATGGAAACTTTCTTCCAAGAAGCGCCACAAATTAACCCAAATGCACCGCAAATAAAAGGGGTAATTTGCGGCGTCCGCGTAGAAGACTTACAGGACCCGCTAATGCAAAAAATCCGCTGGCTGGACAAGCTAGTGGACGATTTGGCTAAAGGCAAAACCAAAACAGTATAAGATAAATTTGTATAAGACAAACACACCCATGCATACAGTTATGACGGGTGCAAAAATTATATGGACAAGGCATGTATAAGCAAGAAAATCCAAATCGGCATTTATCGCGAACTATACAAAAAAAACCTGCTTACAAAGGCACAACTTACAAAAGCCATCGAAATTGCCAGCAAAAAAAGAGGTGAAAAACAGTGACTCAAAAGCGAGTCGCAGCATATTGCCGGGTTAGTACAAAAAAAGAAGAACAAGAAAAGTCACTAGAAAGCCAACAAAAATACTTCATAGATACAATAAATAAAAATCCAGCATGGCAGTTTAATGGCATATATTCCGACGAGGAATCCGGCACAAGCACAAAAAAACGCAAGGGCTTTTTGCAAATGATGGACGATGCAAGAGAGCACAAATTTGACATGATTTTAACAAAAGAAATTAGCCGCTTTGCACGCAATGTACAAGACAGCATCATGTATACACAAGAGCTGCGCAAGCTAGGTATCGAGGTAAGGTTTTTGACTGACAACATAAGCTCGTTCGACGCGGACCATGAGCTACGGTTTAATCTTATGTCCAGCATCTACCAAGACGAGAGCCGCCGCACATCACAGCGCGTAAGATGGGGGCAGCAACGCCAAATGGAAAATGGCGTTGTATTTGGGGTTAGTGTATATGGGTATCACCTAAAAGGCGGTAAGCTTACAATCAATGAAGATGAAGCAAACACTGTCCGTCTGATATACAGCTTGTATCTAGACGAGGGTATGGGCGCACACCTGATTGCCAAAAACCTAGAAAACAGGGGAATACTAAGCCCTTCTGGTTCGCAGTTATGGAAAAATGCATCCATACTAAGGATGCTTAAAAATGAGAAATACATGGGCAAACTAAAGCAAAAAAAGCAAATCACTCTAGACTATAAAACTCACGAACGCAAAATAAACAACGGCGAAGAAGACTACATAATTATAGAAAACAACCACCAAGCCATAATCTCACCAGAAATATGGCATAAAACTCAACAAGAAATAGCCAACCGCAGGACAAAAATAATCAACAAAAGCAACCATAGTAACCGTTACTGGCTAAGCGGTAAAACAAAATGCGATATATGCAACTCTACATATAAGCGAAAAAAAATAAGTAGCGGTAAGTACCAATACATCACCTGGCTGTGCACAAAATCCAGCAAAGAGGGTAAAGAGAAAATTAACAGTGCAGGTCTAATCATGGGGTGCAACAGCAAAACCATCCATGAAAGCATGCTGCAAGAAGCATTCACAGAGATGCTAAAAAACATCATGCCTAGCAAATCCGAAATAGTACGCGATATCAAATCCACACTACATGAAGTTTTGCATCTTACCAGCGACATTAAAACAGAAGCTAACCGGCTAGAAAACGATATACGCCGATACGAAAACCGCCTATCAAAGCTAGTCGAGCTATATCTAGAAGGCGGTATAAACCGAGCACAGTATGACTTGCAATATGTAAGCACAACAAAGCAGCTTGCAGCACAACACGGCAAGCTACAAGCACACACAACAACCACCAAAGCGCAAACCACGGCAGTAAAACTAGAAGGTATAATTACATATGTAGAAAATATTTTAGACTTCAAACTATTTTCGGAAGAACTGGCTAAGACCCTCGTCCATAGTGTCGTAGTCAAAGACCGGGAGAGTATTACTTATCATACAACCATCAAAGATAAAGAAAATGATTTTTTTTGCACTCTAGTTAAAATGCCGTTGGGATGGCATTTTGCACCAGCAACTCCTCCCGGCTCAACATGTCAATAACGCTAACGCTATACTTTTTTGCTAACGCTATTGCAAATGGCTGTATATAACCGGCAATAAAGGTTTGTGACGGTTTTATCAACCTAAATATATCCTCTACCAAAACCGGCTCATCATGGAAAGGTGTATTAAGAACCCCACCATGCGCGCAGGGTATTGGTCCTATTATATAATCGGCCCCGGAAATTGTTTCATATATGTTCTTGCATTGCATAGGCGTCTCACGTTCGTAACCACTAAACCCATACATTTTTACCCTATGCCCCAGCCGAAACAACATCTCGGCCAAGGCGATGCTTCTTTTGTCGCCACCAACAATGGCATAACTGCGTATAGTCATAGAATTTACCCCTTTCATGCAAACCATTGCTTGCATGGCCATCTCCTGGTTTATTCTATGTCCATGTGGGGCAGGTCGTTCCAAGTCAAAATGTCATGCACCCGCCGGGTATCTCCCGCCGGGTACCTATGTTACTAGAAACTTATTACCCAAGTGGGATGTCATATAATGCAGCCAAAAATTGTATATCTGCTTCTATAAGCATTGTTTCAAAGCCATCGAATACAGCATCAAACATCATTGACTCTTGAGTAGGTATTGGTACCGATGTGCGGATTAAAATGTGAATTGCGCCTAATAAATCTTCTTCATCAACATCTGGCGGGGCCGAAGAACCAGGAAATATATTGTCCGGATCGGGCTCTATGCGCTTTATTATGTGTATCCCATGGGTTGATATTACAAGGCCGCTTATCTCGCCTATTTCTAACTCTATTGTGGCATTTTCAAATGGCGGCACCATATCTCCTCTTACAAAAGTATAGCCCTCTGGGAAATCTGTCATCCCTGGGTCTTCGCCATAAGTCTCTATCAGCTCACGAAAATCTTCGCCTTGCTGTGCCCTCTCCAAGATGGCTTCTGCTTTTTCTATATAAGCGAGTACTTCCTCTGGCATATCTGGCGAGTCTTGCATATATGCTTCAAATTGCGCAAACTTATCTGGGTCGTTTATTATGGCTTCTACAACATATACTACTGGATGCTGGAAGCCCATCTCGGCCCACTCTATGTCGTGTTCGATGGCATAGCCATAAAACAACTTCACATGTGCTGCCATCCTAGTTGCTTCTTCTAGCACAACCCGCCCAAAGTTTGCACCGTCTCTAAAAATTCTATCAAAATCAAATTCTACATCATCAGGGAACATTTCCATATATTCCATTACAAGCATATTAATAGGCCATGACCCGAACTCCATCATCACCTCGCCGGCGTTTATGTTTATGCCGTTTACAGTTGCCACTATCATATCAAAATCCGAAAACTGTTCATGATGACAGTCATCGTCGCACTCGTGCTCGTTGCTTGAGCCGCTGCCTCTTTCTGCTTCGGCATCAAACTCCAATGCCTGGTAGTGCCACTCTAGGTCATCCTCAGGTGTTGCAGTCTCGGCATTTGCGCAACCTGCTGCAAAAGCGATTATAAATACCATTATTACCGCGCTTACCCATGGCCATTTTATTATGCTTGATTTTTGTATGTTCTTCATATGTGACTCCCTTCGAGCTAGAAGCAATAATTTCTTCGGTACCCACGATATCATATAACCATAGGCAAGTACAGTGATATGTGTAAACATTCGGTAAATGATACTGCATTTTGGCTTTTTATGACTGTGTGATGACTTGATCCATATCGTACAGCGCCGTTATTTTCTTGCCAGGGTCGACTGTTAAAAACCGCTTACTGTCCCATGGGCCGTTTATCATGTCTTTGAGGTATGTGGTGTCACCTTCTAGTACCCGTAGTGTCTTGCCCTGGGCCTCTACTATTTTGCGAAAATTATCTTCGCAGCCTGGTATTTCGAAACCATTTATCTTGATATAGGCCGCTTCGGGGGTTTCTATTTGTGGGTGCATAGTATCCCATACATATATTGCGTTATCTTCACCATACTGCTCTACCAGCGCACGGTATTCGGGGTGTGTTTCACGGCACTGTGATGGATGTGTGCCTGGGGTGTTTTCTACATATCCGCGCTCATAATAACCGCTTGTGCACCAGCGCATACTTAGATTATTGCCAAATTCCTTTATAAATTTCTCTTTCGTACCCATAAACATAGTGCAGCAGTCGTGGACACGGGGTACTACCATTTTTATGGGGCAGGATATCCCCACTGTTGCATTGCCGCACAAACCATATAAAAGTAGCAGCAAGTCATAGTTTCTTGCTGCTACGGCTGTATTTATACGGGTTTGAATGTTGGCACGCAGGTCATCTGGTTTGATATGAGCCAGCATTGGTATGTACTCGACATCTATTGTATGAGGCGATGTGGCTACAAAAGCACTTACAGGACGCAGGAAAACATCGCAACATATAAGTTTAATCCGCATTTGTTATCTCCTGGATTTGTATTTTCTGGCTAGGGCGCTATATGGCAAAATTGATATACTCCGGGGATTATTTTTTTGTACGCGCATAATGGAATAAGTATTGTTGCGCTATACCGGCTGTGGATGCAAAAGCTTCTGGGAAACCGGCTGGGTACATTTCATCCATCACCCGTTTAATCCAAACATCTACCGGGTAGCGCTCTACTTTACCATACCCGTATAGCAGCACACACTCCGCCACTTTGGGACCTACACCGTGGATATTGGTTAGAGCCTTTTGTATCTCGCCAGCAGGTAGGGACTCTAGAGCACACAGGTCTATCTTGCCATGTGCTACCTGGCATGCAGCGTCAATTATGTACGGCGCGCGGTACCCTGTCTTAACCGGTGCAAGAGCTTCCGAGGTAAGCTTAGCCAACACTTCCGGGGTTGGAAAGGCATACCCACCGCAGGGTAAATGTTTACCAAAGTGTTCGCACAACTGGGCTATCATTTTCTTAATACGTGGGATATTGCTATTTTGGCTTAGTATAAAGGTGATTAGGGTTTCCCATGGGTCTTGACGCATGACTCTTAGCCCAGGGGAGAAACCTGTGGCCGCTGCAAGAGATAGGTCTGTGGAGTAAAGCTTTCTTATTTTTGTATAGTCCCGGCCTAAATCGAAATAACCCTTCCATATGTATTCAAACTCGTCGTGAGATGTATCTTTTAATATTAGATTATTTTCCGACATAATCAACCGCAATTGCCGCCCGTGGGCTATGCCAGTGTATTCCCAACCCTGCCCCACCCAGCGGAAGCATTGCCCACAATCCAATGTTTGGGTAAGGTCAAAATTTTTTATTCCGGTAACTACTGTGTCTTTGCCGTCTTGGAAGGCTTTTGTATAGTCCAAAGCTTATCACGTTCCTTTACAAAGCAGTCAGGTCCTTAATATCGGCTGCGTGGGCCATTATTAGTAACGCCTGACTATTTTCATCTTCTGCTGCTATATTGGGTGCTACATTGGCAAGCCATAGTTCAAGTGCTTCCTTTTGCTTGCCCAGTAGCCATTTATATGTCTCAAGAGATAGACCTTCTTCGTCCATATGCGGTACAAGTGCTGTTCTTATCGCTGGCATATCGTAAACGGTTTTGAGGCGGCAAATCATAACCAGTGCAGCTAAGTGTTTGTGGGTGTAAATGCGCTTATTTACCGGCGGCGGAAGCAGCCCATCGCGGATATAGTTTTGCACCATAGGGCGGCTTACTGGCAGGGCCTTTTTTTCACAAAACTTAATCACTTGTGCAATGGTTAGGGTTGGGCTGTAATGATGGATATCTTGTAACGGGTCATTCATATTGCATCACCCGATTTATTGCTTAGGCAATTGCCTTCAAAGAAATTGAAAGCCAGTGGCAAACAATCTTCCCAAAAGTCCCAAGTGTGCTCACCCGGCCATTGTTTGTATGTGTGGCCGTAATCTATGGCTTGCATATGAGCGTTGAAGCGGAGGTTGTCTTCTAATAAAAAATCACCGTCCCCGCAGGTAATAAGTACTTGCGGGCGCACTGGCAGTTTAACAGCCGCGTTAGCCAAATAGAACAAGTCACTGTCATCTGGATAGTCAAAATTTACGCCAAGTATGGCGGCCAGCTCAGGAAATGGGTTTTCGCCGGTTTGTTTCACGCCATCTACACGGGTTTTCATATCCAACGCACCAGAGAAACTTGCACATGCAGCATAAAAATCCGGCCTACCAAGCCCACATTTTATGGCCCCAAAGCCACCCATAGAAAGCCCTGCAACAAAAGTCGTCTCGCGCTTGTGTTTAAGGTTAAAAACCTTCTCACATATTTCGGGGAGTTCCCGTGTTATATATGTGAAATATTTACTGCCATGGGCCATATCGCTATAAAAGCTACGTTGGACTTCCGGCATAATAACAATGTAATTGTTTTTATTTGCGTACTCCGAAATGCGAGTTTTGTGAAGCCAAGCCGTACAGTTGTCGCTAAGGCCATGCAGTAGGTACAAGACTTTTTGTGCTGGGGCATATGCTTGCCCTCGAGGGAAAAGTATTTCTAAGTGGGTGTTAAATCCCAGTGCTTCTGAAAAAATTGATGCAGTAAAATGTCCCATATTAGTCTCCTAGTTTGTGTTTTTCTACTTTACTGGTATCATACGACAAAAACATATCGAAGGGAAGATTAAAATGAAATATCGGGACATGGCATTGGAAATGGGTGCAAAAAACGCAGTCGAGTTTAAAATTGAAGATATTGTCTTTGACCCACGGGTGGTACTTAAATGTATCTTTGGATGCAGCGACTATGGCAGAAGTCATACATGCCCCAACCAGCGGTCGCCTCTTACAATGAAAGAATATGAAGAAATTTTTAGACATTACAAGCGGGGCATAATAATTGGTTGCGACAGCAAGCCCCTGTCCCAAAAAATTTCTTATGAGATAGAGCGTGCGTGCTTCTTAGACGGGTATTATTTCGCATTTTCTTTAAGTGACTGCGGGCTTTGTAGCAACTGCTCTAAAATTAATGGTGAGGACTGTCGTATCCCATCCAAGGCTAGGCCGGCATTCCACTCTATAGGAGTTGACGTGTTTAAAACAGTAGAGAAGTTTGGCTTGCCGCTGTATGTAGCCCAGGACCGTGATGCAGAAGTTAACTGGTACTCTGCTGTTTTTATAGAATAATTTGTTTTTACCGCAAAGCCATACCTTTTATGTACTGTTTCGTATAGAGAAATAGCGATATAATAAGTCGCTAATGCGCGGTAAGGGGGAGGCACCCATAGACGCGAGAGACGTAATACTAAAACTAGTATATGTACGCGTAAAAACAGCAATATACCGCTCGCAACATGTGTACATGAAGATGTATACAAACTTTATATGAAGCCAACGAAGGAGGCATTAATTAGACTATGGAAAGTAAAGTGATAATGTACGATGCAAGTGGCACAGAAGTAGGAGAAACATATTCTAGGCGCGCCAGGCAATTAGTAAAGCAACAGCGGGCAGGATGGGTAGACGACTCTCACACAGCAATACGTTTTGCACCAGACACAGTAGAAGAGTGGGAGCCAGATGCATCCCCTACCCCACATCCAGCCGCACATGGAGGTACTACGCGTATGCATACAACAGACAGGTCTAGCTCATTGTATGCTATGGCAGAGGCACGTGTCCGTGAGCGCAACCGGTTGGTATGGCATTCTGTACTCCTTATACCGGTTCTTTTTATCGTTTTTCTTTGGGGACTTATGTCGTACAACGGCACACGCGGTGGCGAACTATATTTGATAGCTATGGGGTTTGCGTGGGGTGCATGGATAATGTCCTATGTTTCACGCTTACGCAGCTTTATAAAAATGTCCGGATATATGCCAGGTAATTGGGATGCCCGGCGCAAGATGGCACTGGATGTAGAAGTAGACCGGCTAAAAAGAATGGGGTATACAGAGTAAAATAGTATGAAATTAATAAAGCCCGGCTGTTCATTATGAACGCTGGGCTTTTATTGTTGTATAAACTTAGGATATTTAAACATAAGGTATTTACTCGTATGGCCGTAGCCTAAAACTTACACCCAAATCATCCGCAATGCGCATACAATTTTCTAGCCGTTCTTGGCTCATACCTTCTACCACAGTAAAAACTACATTTGTATATGCACTAGATTCCTTGGCAAAGTTTAAGAGCGCATCATACGACTGCACCCCAAACCGTGGCCGCGCTACACGCATATACTCCGCACTGTCGTCTGCATTAAGACTTATAGAAACGGTGTCAACAACAGCCAGCCGGCTAACGTCAAAACCGGGGCTCATAAGATAAACCAGCCCATTGGTGTTAATACGCACCGGTAGGGCAGGTTTATTTTTTTGTGCAAATAATTCAAATTTTATATATCGGCTAATTTCTAATACAACACCTGCGCGCTCCATAGGCTCGCCATATCCACAAAATACAATTTCATTTATACCTTCGAAAGGGTATGCGTCTAGAGTTGATTTAATTTCATCAATACTAGGCTCCCTTTCCAGCCAAAGGCTTGCCGCATCGCCTACACCACTTTGGGTCTCGCGTAGGCAAAACACACATGAGCATGGGCATATATTGGTGATATTAAGGTATACCTTACTTCCTAACTTATATGCGATCGTCATATTAATTTCCGGCGTTGAATGCCTCGGTTACCGCATTTTGGTGGTCGCGCTCGTGACGGCGGTTACCGTTGTGGGTCCTTGAGCCGTAAAAATGCAAGCATACATGACCGTTCATGTTGTTACCTTGCCTGGTCCAACCAGCGTGGGGCATACCATTTAGTGATGCTGCAAGTACTCTGTCACCAATAATTACATGCACTGGCCGTGGTGTCCAGCACCAACGCCCTCCCCATGCTTGTAACATTGCTGTGGTATCTGCGGCGGTCAAAGGCTCTACATCTGCATGGTTGCCGTTAGAAAAACTGGCCATTTGCCAGGTTATGCCGGTGCGCACATCTACTATTGTAAGCGTTGTACCTATGGTTGTAAGCTGCCTGGCATCACTCCAGTGTAAGCGTTCGACTGTTCCGTTGATTTCGGATATTACTATCTCGCCTTCTGCTGTTGCAGACATTGGCACTTCTTCCAAGAATGCTGCATACATATAACCTGTTTGGCCACTTACTGTAACAGAAAACCACTCCCCATCACGCAAGTCTGTGACATATACAAGCCTTCCCCTATTTACGGTAACTATGAGCGCGGCATCTGTACTTGGTGCTTGGCGCAAATTGAGGTTTGCAGTTGTACGGAAGACCTTGGGCATTTCTGGTTCTTGTTCTGCTTCTGGTTCGTTGTATATCCCAGTGTCTATATATTCGTATGGTATGTAGCCTTGTTCTTGCCAGTTATATGGCACCTCGTACGGTGACGCTTGTACACTAACCGGCGTAAACGCTATTGCTGCGCCAGCCAACATTGCAATCCCTAAAAGCCATTTTCTCATCAAACTCTCTCCATTCCATGAAGGAAATATTTAATTTTTGTCTTATGTGCTTCGTGATATGCCGCGTAACAACTTCGTATTATTATCTTAATAGTTTCGTAACATTGTGTCAACCATGTTACAGGTTATTACGGCAGTATATTTTTGGCAACATTATATGACATGCTTTGTATATAATATAAAAACCGCCAAAGCTGTGTTAAAGCTTTGGCGGCCATTTGCAAAATGCTAAAAAATTTAATTGTTAGAACTTAGAACCTGTGCTGGTGCCTGCCATTTGGCGCTCTTGTGCTTCGATCATCTTTTTAA
>WQVY01000015.1 GCA_009785605.1 Defluviitaleaceae bacterium
GGTCAGATTTTTGCCACTTTTCGTTGCCCCCTCCTTGCTTGCCTTATCAGCCGCGTCAGAGCCGCCTCAATTGTCAAAAATCTGTCGCGAAAAGTCACCATTGTCAGAGTTGAATACAGCTTCTGAAAGGAGCATGAAAATGATATTTGAACGGTTAGAACAAAGACGAACCAATTTTGCGTGTGCAAAAAGGAATTTGGCAGGACTGACTGAAAATTTTAATAAAATAACCATTCATGAAAACTACCTGTGCGGACTGACGAAGGAAGATTTTTATCATGGTATGGATGCACTCATACAAGTATTTCGCACATTGTATACAGGTATGATAAGTGAGCCGCTTAACTACGTAATGAAGGATAGTGATGACAAAAAAGGGCTTGAAAAGAATATGAACTTTCTGTTCATACTGGCACAAAAGGGACATTTAACTAATGGCCTTATTGAGATAGAGGGAAAATTGTTCGCTTTGGCTTTGAAAGAAGCAAAAATAACAAAGCCCGAGATTTATTTTAATGTATTAAATACATTGGGGTTTACAACCGTGGGGCTTGGTAAAAAAATTGAATCAAGCGAAATCATAACTGTTGAATATCCCGATAGCGGTTATTTGTTTGCCGTATTAAGGGCTATGGTTGATGCGATTGGTATGTTTTCGACCGCAAAGCCCCATCAGCAAAGCCGTAATTATTTTGAATTACTTGATTATAGAGTTTTGGAAAACTACCCTGCAACCGAGCCAAAAATTACAGTAGAATACATTATGTCAAAAATCAAAGGTGAAAGCCATGATGTTGTTTCATTGTTTTATGAATTTATCATTCCTCACGCCAAGTGCCAAATAAAAGGCAGTTTTGGGCATTATTTGACATTAACGTTCACCTCAAAAACTACAAAGAAAGTTATTATGTCGCTAAAAATAAATCTGGAAAGCCATGATGTGAAGCTAAATCTTTTCAATTTGGGTAAGTACATTGAACATTTAGATGGACTTTCCGACAAAATGCGAAATGAAATTAAATACAGCGGATGGGAAACAAATAATGAATACGCATTTGTATTTGAGTTAGACGGTAAATCATACAGAAAAGACCCCGAAAGTGCTTTTGTTTTTACAATGCCAAGCATAAGCGAATCAGAGCTATTGATTGGTTTGCTCAAAAAAGAGCTTGAATTTATATATCACGACATAACCAATGAATAAAACCAATATACAATATCACTAACCCAAAAGGCGGAAACCATGACCGTGCAAACCATCCCAGCCAAAAACATAATTTTTAAGACCCAAAGCCCCGACGCATGGTTTGGCATAGATTACAACATGAACATCTACCGTGGCTGCCCCCACGGCTGTATCTACTGCGACAGTAGAAGCGACTGTTTTAACACCCCGGACTTTGATACCGTAAAAGTAAAGGAAAACGCCCTGGAAATCATAAGAAACGACCTGCGTAGGAAAGTCAAAACCGGGGTAATAGGCACAGGCTCTATGAGCGACCCCTACAACCCACTGGAAAAAGAGCTAAAACAGACCCGCAATGCCCTTGATTTAATAAACGCCTACGGCTTTGGCGTGTCCTTGCTAACCAAGTCATCCTTGGTAGCCCGTGATGCAGATATTTTAAAGGACATACAAACCCATTCTCCAACAAAAGTAAAATTTACAATAACTACAGCAGATGATGATTTATGTAAGAAACTAGAGCCCAACACCGCCACATCGTCCCAGCGCTTCGAGGCTATGAGTAGCCTCACGGCCCAGGGCATATATTGTGGCGTTTTAATATTGCCACTACTGCCCTATGTCAATGACACACAAGAAAATATTATCAAAATCTTGCGCATGACCAAGGACGCCGGTGGTAAGTTTGTATACACATACATGGGTATGACACTAAGGATAGGAAGCCGGGAGTACTACTACTCTCATCTAGACAACATATTACCCGGAATAAAAGAAAAATACATGAAGCACTTTGGCATACGGCGCACATGTTTGTCACAAAACAGAAAAAAATTGTGGGGTGTGTTTACGGCAGAATGCGACCGCCTTGGCCTATTGTATGACATGAAAGCAATAACACACCACTATAAAGCCGGGTATGAGAACAACCAGTTGACGTTGTTTTAGGAGCGGAGGAATAACACATGCAAGACCTGCTACACAGCACCAGCTACATCTGGATAACAGCACGCGTGACCCTAACCCTGCTGGCAACAATACTAGCGATTAAAACCTTCCGTATCATATGGCGGCGTTATAGCAAGGGCACAATCCATCAAAAATTTATCAAAAATGTACTAAGCATACTTATATGGCTTATAGGTATACTAGTTGCACTTAACTGGCTGCCCAATTTTTCTGACGCGGCTACGGCAGTACTTGCGGGTAGCGGCCTTGTGGTTTTGACAATTGGCTTAGCAGCACAGGAGTCCCTGGGCAATGCCTTTAGTGGCTTGTTTATTTCCATGTTTAAACCCTTCGAGGTAGGTGACCGCGTACACCTTACCAACGCCGATATCACAGGCTTTATAGAAGATATAACCATAAGGCACACAGTGCTGCGCACGTTTATGAACAGCCGCATAATAATCCCCAACTCCGTAATGAACAAAGAGTTAATAGAAAACGCAAACTTTGTAAACCCTCAAGCCTCAAACTTCATAGATGTGACAATCACATACGACTCTAACGTAACAATAGCATGCGAAATAATAGCAGATACCATTGGTAACCACCCTGATTTTGTAGACACACGCACACAGCAGTCCGCAAACAAAGTACCGGTGTTTGTGCGCGCATTGGGGCTATACGGCATAGAGCTGCGTGCCAGTATGTGGACGGCCACCATAGCCAACAACTTTGCCGCATGCAGCGATGTGCGTAAAGGCATACTACAAGAGTTTGAGAAGGCCGATATACGCATAGCATCCAGTAAAATAATAGATGCACTAATCCAGCAATAAAACCTTTATCATTAGTATCAAAACCGAAAATATCGCCTTTACCAATAGTATCAAAACCGAAATGAGAATATTTTACAATATATTTTGCTTGCCCCCCCTTGATTCTTCCGTAAGGGAAGAATGTACAATAGTGCAAGGCATCTTATAAATCACACAAAAGGGGGACAAGCACATGAGTGAACTGTCTAAAATCAAAGATGTATCAACTAAGTACGCCATCACCGCGCGTACGCTTCGCTACTACGAAGACATAGGGCTATTAAGGAGTGTGCGCACCGAAGACTACGCCCACAGGATGTACGACGAAGCGGCAATAACACGGCTAAAACAAATACTTATCCTGCGCAAACTCAACATCAGCGTCAAGGATATCAAGCGCATTTTCACAGCTTCAGATTCCGAAGTTGTGCTAGAAGTGCTTGGCAAAAAAGCCGAAGACATAGACGATGAAGTAGCACTTCTTCACGAGCTAAAGGGTATAGTCTTGGATTTCATAAACCAGATAAAACAGTCAGACTTCCACAATGATACCCAAGTAAAACAACTCTACGATAAAGCCAAAGAAATAGAAGCCAGGCTATCCACACCCGAACAGCTCACAGAACAAACAACATCCACTAATGCTGACCGCCTGCTTGATGTGACAGAAAAATTAGAAGACAAGCGCCGTATAGCCCCCATGCCAATAAAAGCCTATAAACAAGCCATTGGCCCTATGCGCTTTATAGGGAAAAAATACACAAGTGGCAGCGAAGCATGGAGCACCAACTCCCCAGACTGGGCCCCAGACTGGAACCGAGACTCTGACCAATGGCTACCAAAGCGGCTGGGCATAGACCCCAAAGCCCTATACGAAGACGGCGACTCCCTAATAGGCCTGATGAACCATAGGGACGGCGGCTTCGAATACTGGCTGGGTTATTTTGTGCCACCCAACACCCCTGTCCCGGAAGGGTATGGGTATGAGGATTTCCCAAAATCCGAATACAAAGATGTAGCCACCTGCTGGCTTTATGGCCACAACGATGAAGTTTTTGCCATAGAGCCAATGGCTTACGAGAAGCTCTTAGAAGAAGGCTACGAAGTAGACGACCTATGGTGGTTTGAGCGCTATCACCCTATCCGCTCGGATGAAGATAAAAAGGGGAATGTTATTATTGATATATGTTTCTTTGCCAAATAAAATATAATGTTGGATGTGTGTTATAATTTAACTATGTTGTATTAGGAACCGGATTATTGTCACGAAAGAGCTGATTAACCCATGATAGACATAGCGCTAGTAGGCACCGGCGGGATGATGCCCCTGCCAAGCCGTTTTTTGTCATCTATGCTGTGCCGCGTCAACGGCAAGATGATTTTATTTGACTGCGGCGAAGGCACACAAGTTAGCCTGCGCCTTCTGGGTTGGGGCTTTAAGCAGATAGACATCATATGCTTCACGCATTTTCATGGGGACCATATATCCGGGCTGCCAGGCCTGCTGCTTACCATGGCCAATGCAGAGCGGACAGAGCCGCTTAAGCTGTTTGGCCCGCCTGGGCTGCAGCATGTAGTCAAGAGCCTATGCGTAATTGCCCAAGAGCTGCCATACGAGCTAGAGTTTATAGAGTGGCCGACCCGCGCCAATGGCAGCAATTTCCACACATTCACAGAAGATATGCTAACAATAAAGGCCCTGCCACTGTGGCACCGCACGCCATGTTTTGGCTATAGTATAGAGCTTATGCGGCGCGGCAAGTTTGACCCGGAGCGCGCAAAGGCCCAAGAAATACCATTAAAATTATGGGGTGCATTGCAAAAACAATCCGGCGAAACCATCGTATATAATGGAAAGACATATTCGAGCGACATGGTACTGGGCCCACCGCGCAAAGGCCTAAAGGTAGTGTTTTGTACAGACACAAGGCCCGTCCCAGCTATGGCCGGCTTTACCAGCGAAGCAGATTTGTTTATATGCGAAGGGCTGTACGGCGACGAAGAACGGCAAGAAAAAGCCGTAGCCCGTAAGCACATGACCTTCCAAGAAGCAGCACAAGTAGCCAAAGCCGCAAATGCAAAGGAGCTATGGCTAACACATTTTAGCCCCGCAATGCCTGACCCATACAACTATATAAAAAACGCAACAGATATTTTTCCCAACTCAGTAGTAGGCAAAGACCGCATGAGTAAAACACTAAAATATGAAGAATAGGGGGTGACAGGTGACATATGGCCGAAAAAGATATTCGTACAGATATGGAGCTAATAGAAGCCTGCCTGTCCGGCGACCAAGATTGCTTTACAGAGCTTGTAAACCGTTACAAAAATCTAGTATATTCTATAATACTACGCATGACCAAAGACAACGACGAAGCCAGCGACCTGGCGCAAGATGTCTTTCTTAAAGTCTACAGGAACCTAAGCTCATACACCCCCCAGTTTAGGTTTAGCACCTGGATAATGCGCATAACCAGTAACCATATAATAGACCATCACCGCAAAAAAAGACTAGAAACAGTGTCCCTGGAAGCTCATATGACAGATACAGGCTTTAGCGGCCCAACTGTTGCTTCACCAGAGTCACAATATCTTAAGCAAGAACAAACAGACCGCATAAACAAAATCATCGCTGGCTTGCCAGATATGTACAAAGTCCCGGTAGTGCTGTACCACCAAGAAGGACTTAGCTACCAAGAAATTTCCGACAAAACCGGAGAGCCACTCTCCAAAGTAAAAAACCGAATTTTCCGTGGTCGCAAGCTGTTAAAAGGCTTGCTGGCACAGTAAAATTGGCCGCAACAGCGGCAGGGTATGGGGCACTGCCCCATCCAAAGGAGGTTAATATGGACTGTAACCAAGCCGGGTTGGCAATGATGGAGCATATGGAAAAAACCATCCAGCCGGCCAGCGCCCGCGACTTAGCACAGCATGTAATGCATTGTGAGTCATGCCGGGAATATTATATAGGTATAGATATGGCCCTAGACGTACTGTCAGAAGAAGAGCTTAGCGTGCCACCAGTGCATTTTACGCAAAATATCATGGCTCATGTGCGTAGGCTGCCCGTACACACACCACCACAGCCAAGTGCCACCCCAGCAATACGCATCCTTTGGGGCCTGGGTGCAATTGTCTTGGGCGTAGCGCTACTGTTTGCCTTTAACCCAGAGTGGTGGCAGGCATTAACGGCAGCGTCCCCTGTACTAGACGCGATACTTTCGGCAATGGCAACTGCAAGGCTGTTTTTGGCAGATGCATTAGAAAATTTCACCACCTCACAACAGGGTGCAAGTGGTATAGCAGGGCTGCCATTGTTTAACATATCAATTATTATAGCTTTTGTTGTAGGAGCGCTATTACTGGTGTTACAATACTCCGAAAAAAGCCACAAGGCATAAGGCCTACAGCAAAGGAGAAGCAGATTAACCCATGATAGTCTTAGGAATCGAAACAAGCTGCGACGAAACATCTGCCGCCCTGGTAAAAGACGGGCGGCTTGTTCTTTCTAACATAATTGCATCGCAAACAGAAATACACGCCCCCTACGGCGGGGTAGTGCCGGAAATTGCCGCGCGCCGTCATATAGAAGTCATAGGCTATATTGTGGACCGCGCCCTTGATGATGCAGGGCTTAATCTATCTGATATAGACGGTATAGCAGTAGCCAACGGCCCGGGCCTTACCGGTGCTTTGCTGGTAGGGTTAAACTACGCAAAAGCACTTTCATATGCCAACAAAAAGCCCCTTGTTGGTGTACACCACATCGAGGGGCATGTTTGTGCCAATTATTTGGGTGGTGACTTAACACCGCCCTTTTTGTCGTTGGTTGTTAGCGGTGGGCACACGGTGATTTTGGCTGTAGAAGGTTATGACACATACAAGGTGCTAGGCAGTACCAGAGACGATGCCGCCGGCGAAGCTTTCGACAAGGTAGCCAGGCTTTTGGGGCTGGGGTACCCCGGCGGGCCAATTATAGATAAGCTGGCGCGGGAGGGTAGGGCAGATGCATACCCCTTCCCAAGGGCAAAAGTAGATGGGCTAGACTTTAGTTTTAGCGGGCTCAAGACTGCGGTTTCCCAGGCTATTAATGGTACCGCCAACGCTACCGCACGTTACACAAAGGCAAGAAAGCCCAAGCCAGACATTGCCCCATCACAAGACATATCAACAGCAGACATAGCCGCTTCTTTCCAGCAAGCGGTAGTAGATGTGCTGGTAGACAAGACGCTCAAAGCCTGTAAACAGGTGGGTTACAGCCAAGTAGCTCTTGCCGGTGGTGTTGCATGCAACCATGGCCTAAGAAGCACCATGCAAGCCGCTTGCGACGCCAGCGGGGTTGAGCTATTTATGCCGCAACCCATATATTGTACAGACAATGCCGCTATGATTGCCGCAAGGGGGTACTATAGCCTAATTAACGGTGTTGTAGATGGGCTGGAGTTAAACGCTTATTCTAACAAGCTGGTATAAGTTTATTAGTTGTCATGAGGGGTTTCTGGTGGGGTTGGTGTCCATTGCCGACTTATAATAAATATCGCCCTGATAAATACCGCTAACATACCTGCCACAAATGCAATCGTAAATACAACACCAGGCCATGTAGGGCCGCTGCCATTGAGTGAGAAGTTGATGGTTGGATCAAATACCACCATTGGGGAGTCAAATACATATCTTTTAAACCCCTGCACCAGTCACGCCGCCACAGCCTTTGGCGTCTGGGGACATATCGTTCCATAGCAGCCTCCCACAACTCACTATGCACCGCCCACAGCTCTTCATGCGAAAACTCTACAAACCTGTACTGTACCCCGGCTTCTAGTAACGGCCCAATACTGCCATGGCTGCGAGCTTGCTCTAGGTTAGACTCCGTTATAGAAATAACAAGCAGCCCGTCTACATCAGCGTGAAAACCTGCATAAAAACATGGATATATTATAAGCCGGTTGCTTGTACGCTCAAACCCACTATACAAAATGCTTTGTTGGTTAAAAGCCGCTGTACGGTTTAACGTATACTGCTCCAATGTTACATTGCTTGTATCTGGGTCCCATGATGTTGCCGCGAGCCTTGTTGGGGCAGCAATACTCGCGAGTATAACCAGTACAATAGTAAGACATACAGCCTTTTTGTACATTGTGCCCTCCATCCATTAACGAAATAATTCGTTCTATAACAACGTCTTAAGTAGGCTACTTATACCTTGCAGCCGCCCTACATCGTCGTCTTTTGCTGGCTTATCATCCTTGGGAAGCTGGTGAGGTTGGTGTCCATTGCCGCCTTATGGTAAATACCGCTCTAATAAACACCGCCAGCAAAACTACAATCATAGCAACAACACCTGGCCATGCGGGGCCGCTGCCATTGAGTGAGAACCTGCCAGTTGGCACAAATATTATCATTGGAGAGTCAAATACATATCTTTTAAACCCCGCAATCATATCTTCATCGTATTGATATATGCCTACAATAGCCCGGTTGCGTGTGTAACATACACTCTCAAAGGTAATCCTGTCCGCGATGTAATTTGAATATCTGCACCAATTGCGCCACCACAGCCTTTGGCGCCTTGGTATGTATCTTTCTCTTGCGGCTTCCCATACTGTACCCTGTGCTGCGCGTAACTCTGTAAGCGAAAACTCTACAAACCGGTACTGCACACCGGCTTCTAATAACGGCCCAATACTGCCATGGCTGCGAGCTTGCTCTAGGCTAGACTCTGTTATAGAAATTACTAGCAGCCCGTCTACGTCAACGTGATTACCCGCATAAAAATCCGGGTAGATGTACCCGTGATTTATATGTTCAAACCCCCCATACATAGCATTTCGTTGTTCGAAAGCCGCTGTACGGTTTATCTTATACTGCCCCAATGTTACGTTGCTTGTATCTGGGTCCCATGACCACGCCGCAAGCCTTGTAGGGGCAACAATACACGCGAGTATAATCAGTACAAGAGTAAGACATGCAACCCTTTTGTACATAGCGGCCTCCATCCTATACAAGCGTCTCAAGTAAGCTACTTATACCTTGCAGCCGCCCTACACCGCCGTCTTTTGCCGGCTTATCATCCTTGAGGGCGCGGATGGTTATATAGGGGTTGGGTGCCATGGTAAAAAGCAGGCGGTTAGGGTCTTCTGCCAGGGTAGTGGTTAGCTTGTCTAGGTTTACCGGTGCATCCGGGCGGAAGGTTATAATTATATTGCGGCCAACATGTACTTCCTTCTCGGCAATAGAAATTATGCCTAGCTTCCTGGCTTTGGCTTTTGTAAGTGCTACGTTAAGCAGGTTTGTGACTGGGGCGGGTAGGTTGCCGTAGCGGTCTTCTATTTCATCTTGGGTGTCGTAGTAGTCTTGCTGGTTGTTTACCATAGATATCTTCTTGTATATTTCTAACTTTTGTTGCTCGTCTGGGATGAAACGGTCAGGGATGTATGCATCTATGCTTATGTCTATTGTGGTCTCGTAGTTTACTTCCTTGGGGGTGCCCCTAAGGTCGCCTACTGCTTCGGCCAATAGCTTGCAATACATGTCATAGCCTACAGAGTCCATGTGCCCGTGCTGCTGTGCACCCAGTAGGTTGCCGGCTCCACGTATTTCTAAGTCTCGCATTGCAATTTTAAAACCAGCACCAAACTCCGTAAACTCGCGGATAGTTTGCAGACGTTTTTCGGCTTCTTCTTTTAGCACTTTGTCCCGGCGGTACATAAGGTACGCATAGGCCAGGCGGTGACTTCTGCCAACACGGCCGCGGAGTTGGTATAGTTGCGACAGACCCATAAAGTCCGCGTTTTGGATGATTATTGTGTTAACGTTGGAGATATCTAGGCCGGTTTCTATAATTGTTGTGCATACCAGCACGTCTATCTCGCCGTCTATGAAGTCTTGCATGATGTTTTCCAGCTCTGTTTCGGACATTTGGCCGTGAGCAAAGGCTACCCTTGCGTCTGGTACCAAGGCCTGTACCCGTGTGGCTTCTTCGGAGATGTTTCTTACGCGGTTATGCAGGTAGTATACTTGCCCGCCGCGTGCCAGCTCGCGGTTTATCGCGTCCCGGACAAACTCTGCGTTGTGCTCCATTACATAGGTCTGGATTGGCTGCCTTGCTTCTGGTGGCTCGTCTAGGATACTCATGTCTCTGATACCGGTAAGGCTAAAATGCAAGGTGCGGGGTATCGGCGTTGCGGTTAGGGTTAGCACGTCTACATCTGCGCGCAACTCTTTTAACTTTTCTTTGTGGCCTACGCCAAAGCGTTGTTCTTCGTCTACAATTATCAGGCCCAGGTCTTTGAATTTTACGTCTTTGGAGAGTAGGCGGTGGGTGCCTATTACTATGTCGGATGTGCCTTTTTCTAGGTTTTTTATGGCGACTTGCTGCTCTTTTTTGGATTGGAAGCGCGAAAGGCGCTCTACTGCTATGGGGTAGTCCTTCATGCGGGAGGCAAATGTCTGGTAATGCTGTTGGGCCAATATCGTGGTTGGGACCAGGTATGCAACTTGTTTGTTGTCTTGCACGGCTTTGAATGCAGCGCGTATGGCGACTTCGGTCTTGCCGTAGCCAACATCGCCGCAAAGTAGGCGGTCCATGACCTTGGGTGATTCCATGTCCCGTTTTACGTCTTCTATCGCAGCAATTTGGTCATCGGTTTCCGAGTATGGGAATTGGGCTTCAAACTCTGTTTGCCATACTGTGTCTGTGCTGTATTCGTGAGCTTTTGCGGCCATGCGCTTTGCATATAGGTTTATAAGGTCTGCCGCTAAGATTTCTACTGCCTGCCTGGCACGGGCTTTGGCCTTGGCCCAGTCTGCACCGCCTAGCTTGCTAAGTTTTGCGTTTTCGCCGCCTATATATTTTTGGATAAGGTCCATCTGGGAGGTTTGTACGTATAGGTTGCCCCCGTCGGAGTATTCTAGCTTTAGATAATCGCGGCTAAGGCCGTCAGAGACTATCTGCTCTATCCCTTTAAAAATACCAATACCATGGTTGTCATGGACTATGTGGTCGCCAACACGCAGGTCAGAGAAATGGCTGATTTTTTCCGCATTTTTTTGTTTGCGGTGCTTGCGGCGGCTGGCCTTTTCTGCCCTAAAGAGCTCTTTGTCTGTGATTACAGCCAACTTTAGGCTTGGATATTCGAACCCGGCAGACAGTACACCACGGGTTATGGTTATAAGATTAGGCTGGAGGTTTGTAACTGTAAGGTCGTCTGTATAGCGGGCTAGTAGGCCCAGGTCATTTATTGCGTCGGCCAGTTGTTGGCCGTGGCGGCGCGTGCCGGCCATTATTGCTATGCGGTAGCCCCGCGTCATAAGGGCAGACAGGTCTTGCTTAAGCTCAGAAGGCTTGTGGCGTAAGGGGCCCAGGCTGCGTGCAGCCATGGGGTTTGCATGGGGTGCGGGGTCATACTCCATAAGGGTTTGAGTCATAGAAGACAACAACAAGCGTGAGAAAGCTTGGGTCTTGTGCAGGGCTTGCGGCCAGGTAAGCATAACATCGGCTTGCTCTGGCAGCATGCGGCCTGCCATGAGGCGGTGGCTTATACTGTCTGTGTATTCGGATTGTACTGTTTCCATGTGCAGTGCTATCGGGTTTGGCTCGTCTAGTATTACAAGTGTGTTTGTGGGTAAGTAGTCCAGCAGGTTACAGTCTTCTTGGTAAAAGAATGGAAAGAATGCATCTGCGCTGATGCTTAAAGCCTGTGAAACTTTTGTACTGGTCCAGCGGTCCAGGGTCTCACCAATTGTGTCGTTTAGAGTTTGTGCTTCCTTTTTAAGGCCCTTGGATTCCAGGGTGGACTGTTGAGTCTTAAAAGAACTTTCTATTTTTTTAATAGCTGCGCGTAGGGTAACCGCGTCAAAGACCATCTCGCGTACCGGGTATAGCTCAAAGGACATAGCATTTTCTATAGAGCGTTGGGAAAGTGCATCTACCACGCGTATAGAGTCTATATCATCGCCAAAGAACTCTATACGCAGGGCTTGGCCTTCGGTAAGGTCGTGGGGGATGTTGTCTTCGCCTGGGGTGTTGTACTTTGCAATTGCAGGGTAAATGTCCAGTATGCCGCCCCTAAGCGCAAACTGTCCAGGACCCTCTACCAGGTTGCTGCGCTCGTATCCCATCTGCGACAGTTTGCGTATAACCGCTTCCGGCTCAGCTATATCGCCCACACTAAGTCCAAGCTTGTTGGCATAAAAAATATCCGGGGGGACCATCCGGTCAAGCAACGCCTCGGCTGAAAGTATTATTATTGGGGTAGGGGAGTTTGCGATTTTATCCAGCACTCGTAGGCGCTGGCGGGTTATGTCTACACTTTTAACATCCGCCGCATAAAAAATCATGTCACGACTTGGGTAGACACTGCACATGTCACGAAAGAAATAATAAAGGTCTTCGTAGATGGCTTTGGCTTTTAACTCAGACGAGGCTATTACCAAAGCCGGACGGCTGGTGGCTTGCAATAACGCCGCAGTCAAATGCCATTTTTGAGAATCTGCAACTTCTGTAGCCCATCCTGTTTTTGGGGTGGGGGAGGAGATGGTGGTTAGTAGGTTGACGTAAGGGGTGGAGTCTTGCAGGGGGGCCAGTAGGGCGTGGGAGGGGATTTTCATTATTGGGCTCTTTTCTTTGGGGAGTATATGTTTTGGAATAATGTACTATGCCTAGCATAAAAGTCCTTTTTTGTGATGGAGAAAGTTAGTGCGTCATATTTTGCGCCATTGACTACATGGTGATTTTTAACTCGTTCACTCTCCGTGAATCCAACTTTAGTGGCAAGGGCGACCATTGGGAAATTGCCGGACCATGTATGCATGTATAGTATATCCTCGGGGAAGTTCTCGAAAAGATAAGCCATAAAAAGCACAAGGGCATTTTTGCCGTATCCTTTGCCCCGCTGGCTAGTGGGTGGGATGTCAATACCAAACTTTTAGGGTCTATTATTCGCCATGGTGCGTCCCAGTTTCGCCATTCTGTTTCTACTGTAATCCAATGGACATAGTCCGCGATATCTTCTGCGCAAATGGGGCGCAATGTAATATTTTTATATTTTAGCACTTGGCATTATCTCCTATATAAAGATTATTTCTCATAAGTGTTGCCAACGTCTCAACAATGAAAATATGCTCACGCTTCAACATCCTTGCGGCTAATGACTCGGGTGTGTCATTTTTTCAACCGGTACTTTTGTTTGGGCGATTATCTCGCCGGAATCATATTCATCGCTTACGCGGTGTATGGTTATGCCGGTTTCGGTTTCTTTTGCGGCCAAAACCGCGGCATGAACATTAAGCCCGTACATGCCCTTGCCGCCGTATTTAGGAAGTAGGGAAGGATGGATGTTGAATACACGGTTTTCGAAGGTTTTAAGTATTGTAGGGCCAAGCTTCTTGAGATACCCCGCTAGGAAGATGATTTGCGCATCATTTTTAGTTAAGGTATCTAGTATTGTTTTATCCAGTGTATCGGGGTCCTCGATAGTATTTTGGCTGAAATGGTATGCGGGGATATTATTATTTCTTGCCCTTTGCAACGCAAACGAGCCGCTATTATTGCTAATAACGGCGCAGACTTTTGCGTTGATGCGCTTTGACTTGCAAGCATCTATTATAGCTTGCAAGCCAGAGCCGCCATGGGACGCAAATACGGCTATGTTCATTTCATAGCTCCATTCTTTTAAAAAATTCATAGTACAAGCATATATTTTCTAGTTCAGTCCAATTTTTTACCTTGACGGGGCTTTCGTCAAGGTCATAAATTTTGGCACTACGTATTGCAAGCATAAACGGTGAATGGGTTGCCATGATAATCTGGCACTCGTAAAACCGGGCAGAGTCCTCTATAAACTGCGCCAGCTCCATTTGATATTTTGGTGAAAGACTGTTTTCTGGCTCGTCTAGTATATACAGGCTGTTTTCGCCTATCCTATCTGTAAAATACTTGAAGGCGCTTTCCCCGTTAGAGGATATAGCTATGTTGCCCATCAACTCGCGCTGTACATATTGGGACCGGGTTTGGCTTCTGGTTCTAACGATTTTACTCAATTGTTCATAATCTTCAAGCGACTGCATTTGGAGTTTTGTGTGCTTAGTGTCAAGGTAATCTTTAAAAACCTCTTCGCGTTTTAAGTCAATGCCTTCGTTAAGGGAGCGTACATTAAGCAGGTAGTCAAACACATCATCGCTTGTGATTATGCGGCTATTTTGCGGCAGCCGGCCCCTCATCTCAACTTTGCACATGTCAATATAATCTTGGTAGAAGTTGGACTTATTAAACGCAGACTCGCGCTTTATTTCCAATGTCTCCGCAATTATATTAAGGGCTGTAGATTTGCCCGAGCCATTGCTACCGTACAGTATCGTTATAGGCTCAAAGTCGATTTTTTGTAGACCGCGGTCGCGTGCAGATAGTACCCTAAAAGGGTAAAACGTATCATAGCTAGTCCCAGTAATACCGCATATGAAGTCGGATTCCATGTTTGATGTTGGGAAAGTAATGTTATTAATATATGTCATACCCACCAGCCCTTGACTAACGCAGATATATAAACGCATAAAAATAATTTCTTTGCACATCATAAACCGGATTGTAAACCTAAGTAGACACAGGAGGAGTCAATGGACGCTAGTAATAGTAGCAACATCTACACCCCAGACATGCCAATGGGCCTAGACATAGCCCTTGCCAAAAACACCGCCGCGAAGGACTATTTTTATGGTTTACCCAAGCCAGCACAAATGCGGATTATAGAGCGCACTCATATGATACAAAACAAAGACGAAATGCAGGCATTTGCGGACTCGCTGGTTATGACCGGTAATATGTTTTAATTTATTTCATCAAAATATAGTGCTTGTTGGCTCTTTAACAACTCTGGTACATTTAGCTCATATGGGCAGTTGGCTGTGCAGTGTCCACAGGCCGTACAGTTGTCTATATTGCGCATATTTTTCTGCCAATTTTCTGCCAAAAAGGGCTCCCTGTACGTGCGCCCCATCAAGAAAGACATGCGTGCAGCCATAGGAATAGGGATTTGGGCAGGGCAGGGGAGGCAATACCCACATGCCCGGCAAAAGGTACCTTTGAGCTCGGCCCTGTCTGCTTCTATGGCTTTCATTAGGGCATCGTCCAGGCTTGGTGGGTCAGCTTCGTATGATAAGAATTCTTCTAAATCACGCATTCTTTCTATTCCCCATATGGGTACGATATTTTCGTATTGCCTTAAATATGCAAACGCGGCCTTTGCGTTGGTAAGTATGCCGCCGCATAGGCCCTTCATGCCTAGTATGCCAACATTGTGTGCTTTACAGTGGTCTACCAGCTTAAGCTCCTCGTTGGTAGATAAATAAGAAAACGGGAACTGTAAGCTGTCATACAGTCCGGACTCAACCGCTTCATATGCTAAGTTGTACCTGTGATAGGATATGCCAATAAAGCGTACTTTCCCGGCGGCTTTTGCTTTTGCAAGCGCATCATAAAGCCCATCTTCACCACCGGGGCGCGGCATAAACCCAGGATTATGAAATTGGAAAATGTCTATATAGTCTGTCCTAAGTTTTTGCAAACTATTGTCTAAGTGAGCTAGTAGGCCCTCTGGGTTGCTTGCGCCGGACTTGGTACATATCACAATCTTGTCACGCACATGTGAAAGGGCTGTGCCTATCCTGTCCTCGCTGGTGGTATAGCCGTTTGCGGTATCATACAGGTTTATACCGCCTTCGTATGCGCGGCGCAGTAGTGCTGTGCTCTCGTCATATGATATGCGTTGTATGGGTATGCAGCCAAAGCTGGTACGGCTTACTTTTAGGCCGGTCCTGCCATAGGTTATATATTTCATGTTCATACTTTCAACCTCCTATTAAACTCATTCATGGCCGCTGCGGTATCCTCTTTGAGTATCATGGCTATGGCATCGCCAGCTTTGGTTATGCCTTGTATCATGGCTTCCCATTCCGGTTTGGCAAAGCGGCTTAGTACATAGTCTGCTAAATCCCAGTTTGCTGGTTTATTGCCTATGCCTATACGTACCCGTGGGAACTCGTCCGTCCCTAGCATGGCTAGTATATTTACCATACCTTTTTGGCCGTTTGCGCTCCCTCTTTCGCGCACGCGAATATCCCCCACCGGTAGGCTTATATCGTCATACACAACGATTATGTCCGATGGGGGTAGTTTGTAATACGCCAGTATAGCCTGGGCCGTGTGGCCGCTAAGGTTCATGTAGGTTTGGGGCTTGACCAGTAGCACAGGGGCTTGGCCCATGCGCCCCTCGCCTACATGAGCGCGGAAGCGGCGGTTGTTTTTTAGCTTAATACCCAGGTCATGGCTTAATTTATCAATAGTTTCGAAGCCTACGTTGTGGCGTGTGCCGCGGTAGGCATCGCCTGGGTTGCCCAGGCCAATAATTATGCGCATGGTTTACCTTTTTGGAGACTAAAATTGTCTGCTTTGCCTTAGCAGCTCACCTATAGGTTTCCCTTCGTGGATGTGGTTTATTGCGTCAGCAAATACCTTTGCGACAGACAATACTTTCAACTTAGGCCCGCTACATGCACGTGCCGGGTCGCGAAGGCGAGGTGTTTCTCCTGCGTCCGAAGAATCTGCTTCCATATAGTTAGTCAAGTCCATCACGTCGTGTTCCTTGTTTACTTTCAATGCTATACGCTCGTGAGGTATGTCGTCACTTATAGCAATTGTATCCAATACCACAACTTCGTCCAGGGCAGATTTTTCTATTAGGCTTACTGCGTCACCCACAAGTATTGGGTGGGTTATGCATGCGTAAATAGCCTTAGGTTCGTGTCGTTGTATTTCTTCTACTGCTTTGTAGAGTGTTGTGCCAGTTGTGAGTAGGTCATCTAACAAGATAACTGTTTTATCCTTAACATCACCTATGAAATGGGTGATTTTTACGGTGTTAGAATCTATGCGGCGCTTGACTGCCACCGCAAGGGGGATAGAGTCGAGGTTATTGTCTATTGTTGCCAGCTCACATGCAAAGCTATGCGAGTTGGCCACACTCCCGGTGTCCGGAGACACAACAACTATGTCCGAAAGGTCGTTTCCTAAATTTTCGCGGACATAGTTAGCAAAAAGGAAACGGCTTTTTAGATGGTCTACTGGGATATTAAAAAACCCTTGGATTTGTGGGCTATGCAGGTCAATAGTAAGGATGCGATCCGCCCCGGCGGCTGTTATAAGGTCCGCAACAAGCCTGGCGCTTATGGGTTCGCGCTTGTCGGATACGCGGTCTTGCCTGGCATACCCAAAGTACGGGATGACCGCAGTAATACGTGCAGCAGACGAGCGGCGCATAGCGTCTATCATGATCAAAAGCTCCATCAGATGGTCGTTTACAGGTGGAGATGTGGGTTGAACAATAAAAACATCTGCACCCCGTACCGATGTAAGGTCTTTTACTTGGATTTCACCATCAGAAAATGTGGATACCTTTGCACTGCATACCTGTTTCCCTAAATGCTTGGCAATTGCTTCGGCAAGTTTCCTGTTTGCATTAGCCGAAAATATCCTAATTTCACCGATAGTCGAATGCGCTTTAATATCCTTTGCCAACTGCATATCAACATTCCTCCCCTAATACTAATTTTGTCCTAGTCCCAATCCTAATCTTAGTACTCCTCATCATCCATATCAACATCCAGCAGTTCTATTTCCAGTGTATCGTCGATATCATCGCTTGCAAGTGCCTCAGGGTCCACACTTACATAGTTGTCTGGCGAAGACAGGGCTTCTAGGGTTTTCATTCCATAATGGGTACGTGCAGCGTTTTCTATTTCGCGGATAATTTCTGGGTGTTCTTTTAGGTATAGCTTGGCGTTTTCCCGGCCTTGGCCTAGGCGTGTCTCACCGTAAGAATACCACGAGCCGCTCTTGTTTACTAAGTTTAGCTGTGCGCCAAGGTCTAGTAAATCTCCGTCTTTGGAAATTCCTTCGCCGTACATAATATCTACTTCGCAATTCCTAAATGGTGGTGCAACTTTGTTTTTTGTAATTTTTATTTTTGTGCGGTTGCCGATGGTCATCTCGCCGGTTTTGATGGCTTCTGCACGCCTGATATCTATGCGAATGGAGGAATAAAACTTTAACGCACGCCCACCGGTGGTGGTTTCGGGGCTACCGTAGGTCACGCCTATCTTGTCGCGCAACTGGTTGATGAAAATCACGATGCAGTTGGTTTTGCTGGTAATACCGGTTAGCTTTCTTAAAGCTTGGGACATAAGCCTTGCTTGTACACCTACGGAGCTTTGGCCCATTTCACCCTCTATCTCGCTGCGTGGTACCAGTGCAGCTACAGAGTCCACAACCACTATGTCTATGGCAGCAGAACGCACCATAGCTTCTGCTATTTCTAGGGCTTGCTCGCCATCGTCTGGTTGGGAGATGTAAAGTTCGTCTATATTAACGCCCAACTTTCTGGCGTATATAGGGTCTAGGGCATGTTCTGCGTCTACATATCCCGCTACGCCGCCTAGCTTTTGGCACTCTGCCACGACATGAAGCGCTAATGTTGTCTTACCAGAAGACTCTGGGCCGTAAATTTCCACTATGCGGCCCTTTGGTATGCCGCCTACCCCCAGGGCTACGTCTATGGATAGTATCCCAGTGGTTATTACTGGGATATCTACGTGTGGGATATCACCCATTTTTATAACTGCGCCTTTGCCAAACTGTTTTTCTATGTTGGAAAGGGCGTTTTGAAGGGCTTCCTCCTTGGCTGCTACCGGGTCTTGGTTGACTACGGGTTTGGCCTTTGTGGCTGCTTTGGTGCTTGCTTTTTTGGGCATGGTCTGCATCCTTTCTTTGGTGCTGTATGTTTTGGGTTGTTAGGATTTTGATGTCTTGGCTATAATGCCAGCCTCATCATATCCATTGCCGCTACTACGGCCCTTGCGCGGATTTCGTTTCTATCGCCTATAAGGCGCAGCTCTTTTGTTTGGGTGGCTTTGCCATTTATGTGCATGCCTATATACACTAGCCCCACCGGTTTATCGACTGTGCCGCCGCCCGGCCCGGCTATGCCTGTGGTGCTAATTCCTATGCTTGTCCCGGATGTACGTGCTACACCTTCTGCCATGGCAGCCGCGACTTGGGGGCTTACGGCACCGTATGTAGCAAGCATTTCATTGGAAATGCCTAGCCTTGCGGTTTTTGCGGCGTTGCTATAAGTTATCGCGCCTTCCATCAGTACATTAGACGAGCCGGGGATATCTACAAACGCAGATGTCAAGAGCCCGCCCGTGCAAGACTCGGCAATGGCTAGGGTGTGGTTTAGCGATTCTAGTCTTTGGAGGATATCGCTGGCCATACAGGCATCGCCCTCGCCGTAGATATGTTGGCCTAGCCGGTTATATATTTCTTTGGCAACTGGGGCAATTAGTTGTTTTGCAGCGGTTTCGTCAGTGGCAGAGGCTGTTATCCTAAGGGCTACCTCTGTAAGCTTTGCGTATGGGGCTATGGTCGGGTTGGTTTGTGCTTCGATTAAGTCGCTTAAAATTGTTTCTACTTGGCTTTCGCCAACACCTACGATTTTTAGGGTGCGGGAAACAAATGCCAGGTTTGTTTTTTTGCGCAAAAAAGGAACCGCATACTGAGTGAACATGGGTTTGAGTTCATGGGGTGGGCCGGGTAGTAAAATTAGGGTTTTTCCGTCTTGCTCTATACATACTCCTGGGGCGCTGCCATAGTCGTTGGGCAGTAGTATACTACCTTGGGGGACCATGGCGTTGCGTTTTACGTTATGGGAAAGCTTGCGCCCGCTAAAGCGCTTTTGTATAGCTTGCCAAGATTTTTCGCAAAGCACCATTTCCCGGCCAAAGTATGCCGCTGATACCTCTTTGGTTATATCGTCTAGGGTAGGGCCAAGGCCGCCACATGCTACTATCATATCCGCCTTGCTAAAAGAATGCTCGAGCGCGGCGGTAAGGCGTGCGCGGTTGTCGCCAACTGCCGTATGACCGTATACAGAGATACCCAGCGCCGCTAATTCCTGTGATATAAATTGCGCATTTGTGTTGGCGATATCGCCCAGCAACAACTCTGTGCCTATTCCCAGTACTTCTGCTGTCATTGGTACCCCCTATTTTGTATTAGCTTGCCTTGCCAAAAACCGAACGATTCTTGACTGCATACTCGATACCAGAATACAAACTGGCCAACACTGTAATAACCGTAAGAGATATTACTATCCAATCAAACTTAAACATCGCCAATGGCAAAAGTATATATATAATCAACACCATTTGCGTAATAGTCTTAAACTTGGCACTGGGGGATGCGGCAATAACAATGCCTTGCTCTACACACAGTTGCCGTATGCCCGAGACAAAAAACTCCCGGCTTATAATTAGCACCACTACCCATGCAGATAATGTCCCGCTGGCTACAAATGCAATAAGCGCTGCAGAAACAAGTAACTTATCCGCCAACGGGTCCATGAGTTTGCCAAAATTGCTAACAAGCCCGTACCGCTTTGCTACATATCCGTCAACGGCATCTGTAATAGAAGCAACAGAAAAAATTGTTAGCGCCAGCCACATATTGGGGACTTCGCTAAAAGGCTGGGCTAAGTATACAAATAAATAAACCGGGATAAGGCATACCCTTGCAATGGTTATCTTATTTGGAAGATTCATTGCCCAATACCCCCTGTAAGTCATAATCATCTGCGCCGGTTATAGTCACATGCACTATATCGCCCGGGTTTAACCGGGTGGATGCTACAAAACGCACAACTGCATCTACCTCGTATGCATCATGCTGTGTGCGGCCTACATATATGTTGCTTTCGAGAGCTTCGTCTACAATCACTTGTATGGTATGGCCTATTTTGGCTTGTTGCTTTTCTTGATGGATTTTTTGCTGTAAGCGCATTAGCCTATCGCGACGGGTGTGTTTTACATCTTCTTTGACCTGTTGTGGCATTATAGCAGCGGGCGTACCTTCTTCCCGGGAGTAGGGGAAGACCCCTAGCCTGTCGAATCTGGCTTCTTTTACAAAGTCATACAAACTACGGAAGTTTTCGACCGTCTCCCCTGGGAAGCCTACCATTATAGTTGTTCTTAAGGCAATGCCAGGTATTTTTTCTCGCAAATTATGGATTAATGTTAGCAAGCCTTCTCTGGTGCTGGGGCGGCCCATTCGCTTTAGTACGGCTGTTTCGCTGTGCTGTATGGGCATATCTATATATTTGCATACATTTGTAAGCTCTGCCATAGCCGTGATTATATTTGGGGTTATATGCTCCGGGTAGGCGTACATTAGTCTTATCCATGGGCTACCTGGTAAATTGGCAATGGCTCTTATAAGCTCATGCAAACGGGGTTTGCCATACAAGTCTACACCGTACAGGGCGGTGTCCTGTGCCACCAATACCAACTCGCGCGCGCCTGATTCAATTAACACCATGCATTCTGCTAAGATATCCTGTATGGGGCGGCTGGTATATGCACCTCGTATAGCTGGGATTGTGCAGTACGTGCAAGCATTGTCGCAACCGTCGGATATTTTTACATGTGCCACATGCCCTGCCTGGAAATATGAGCGTGACAGTGAGCGAATAAGCCCGGGGTCGCTCTTAATCATAGGCACCGCCGGACATTGTTCACCCATTAGCTTAAGCACTACTTGTACAATTGTTTCTGTATCTTTAACCCCTAGTATCGCATCTGCTTCTGGTATGGCTGTTTTAGCATCCTCGCGGTATCTCTCGGACATGCAGCCGGTGACTATTAAAGCGCGGCAGGGCGAAGATGCATCTGCTTTATATGAAGCCATTTCTAAAATTGTATCTATGCTTTCTTGAGTTGCTTCGCGGATAAACCCACATGTGTTTACGATAATTGCATCTGCTTTTTGTGGGTCAGTTACGGGGGTAAACCGCCTGGTTTCTAGCAACCTGGCAAGCATAACTTCACTGTCTACCCGGTTTTTATCGCATCCTAATGTTATTAAATACACGCAAAAGGAAATGCCCGCATCTTCGCAGACATTCCCCTTTTCTTGTGTGATATCAATGTTTCTTGTCATTCATTTGTCCCCTAATTACTAATTAGTCATCCCATATAGTTCATGGTATTCGTCTCTGGTGATTGTTACTTTGCGCGGTTTTACTCCGTCTTCGGGTCCAACAATCCCCCTAAGCTCCAGCTCATCCATCAGCCTAGATGCCCGGTTATACCCAATTCTAAACTGCCGCTGTAGCATACTGGTAGAAGCCTTTCCCTTAGAAAGTAAAAAGTCTACTGCATCGTGAAAAAATTCGTCTACATCGCCTTCGATAACGGCCTTGCCGGGCATGGTAACTTCTTGAATCATCTGCTGAGTATACTCTGTAGGAGGGGACTGTGTTTTAAGGAAGCTAACCAAGTTTTCTACTTCTTTATCAGAAATAAACCCACCCTGTATACGCATGGGTTTGTTGTTGCCCATAGGCGAAAATAGCATATCGCCTTTGCCTAGCAGCTTCTCTGCGCCATACATGTCAAGTACAGTGCGGCTGTCTGTTCCGCTGCTTACCGCAAAAGCCAACCTTGACGGTATATTGGCCTTTATTAGACCCGTAATAACATCGACAGAGGGCCGCTGTGTAGCAACAATTAAGTGGATGCCTGCGGCTCGCGCTTTCTGTGCCAGCCGGCAAATAGATTCTTCAACTTCGCCTTTGCAGGCCATCATAAGGTCTGCCAACTCGTCTATGATTATCACAATCTGTGGCAAATCAGGCTCGTTGGCTTTGGCCCTTGTCAAGTTAAAACCTTTTAAATCCCGGCAGCCTGTTTCTGCAAACATGTTGTAGCGGCTTTCCATTTCCCCAACTGCCCAGCTAAGCGCACCAGAGGCTTTTTTGGGGTCTGTAACAACAGGGATTAGCAAGTGAGGGATGCCGTTGTATACACTAAGCTCCACAACTTTGGGGTCAATCATCAAGAGTTTAACCTCATCTGGTCGCGCCTTATACAAGAGACTTGTAATAAGCGTGTTTATGCAAACACTCTTGCCGCTACCGGTAGCACCGGCAATAAGCAAATGAGGCATACGGGCAACATCAGTTATAACCGGCTCGCCAGCGATATCCTTACCCAGGGCAAATGCCAGCTTGGATGGGAAGTTTATAAAGCGTTCGTCATCTATAATCTCGCGTAAATACACGGGCTGTGGCTCTTTGTTGGGGATTTCTATGCCCACGGCTGACTTGCCGGGGATAGGGGCCTCTATACGTATGCCTTGGGCCGCCAAGCTTAGTGCCAAGTCGTTTGTCAAGTTGGCAATAGATGAAACCTTTACACCAGGCCCCGGCACTAAGTCGTACCGTGTGACGGTAGGCCCAACACTGGCCTCTGTGGCTTTTGCTTCTATGCGGAAACTACGCAGCGTTTCTTCTAATATGCGTGAGTTTTCTCGTATTTGAGTATGAGATTCTGCCTTTGATTTTAAAATGGGTGGCTCGTTAAGAATGTGTAGGGGAGGGAACTTATAATCTTCATAACTGGGTGCGCCGTCATATGATATTCCCGCATTATGGGGCTGCCGCCCGCGAGGCGCTGGCATAGCTGCCGCAGGGAAGGATAGGACTCTAGATTCTGCTGGCCCTGACTCTGCATGTTCATTTTTGTTGGTGTGTGAGCTTGTATCTGGTACATCTACCAAGCCTCTTATGACAACGGGTGCGTCTGACATATATAGCGCCCCGTCTGACTCATCGTCTGCTTCGTTGCCGGGGAAGACGGGAACTTCTGGCCGTTCCCTGTCAATGATGCGCCGCGCAAATAAGTGTGCGGTGTCTACTGTTGCTTCTTTGTTTGTGTCTATGTTTGTACCGTTTAGTTCTTCTTGAACAAGCCGCACTTGGGGTAACTCGATTGCGTCGTCTTCGTCGCTTACATCGTATATAGACGGCTTTCTCGAGTTTAAGTCCGGCATAGATGCTTTAATGGCTTCTAGTGACTCGCTTCTGCTTTTGCGTACCAAGACGGGCGGTGGGGTGTCTGACTCGTTGTCTTCGGTATCATAATCATAGTCGTCATATTCTATGTCTTCTGGCAGGCGGGTATAGTGGTCTTTTGCGCGGCTGGCTACATCCCCCAGGACGTTTGCGCCCTTTGCAACCCAGTATACAAAAGACCGCCCGGTAAGTAGGACAGCCAATATAAGAATAGCAGCAGACAAGGCCAAAATAGACCCTACACGCCCAAGGATAATAAATACCAGTTCCCCAAACATAGCGCCAAGCACACCACCCGAAAAAGGTCCCCCATACGAGAATGCATGACCTATACGCGCAAACACGCCATAATCTTCCAACACTGGCGCGTTAACTATATGTAATAAAGTTAGGATAAGAGTCAACAATATAACAGACATAATTATTGGTGGATGCAGGCGGCGTGAAATAAGCGTACCAACCGCAACAATAATAAGAGCAATAGGCCATACAAATGCCCCAAAGCCAAACAACCCAAAAAACAAGGCCCCAATCAAGCGCCCAACAACACCAATGGCATCCGGCACAAACACGCTAAGCAACAAAAGCAAACCAATAGCAATCATGATTAGGCACTTGACCTCCCTATGTAGGGCAGGCTGCGTAGGACGGGCATTTATTTGCGGGGCTTTACGACGAGAAGACCCGCTTCGCCCACGTGACTTAGATTTAGAAGATGCAGTGCGATCTGATTTAGAAGACATGGCAATAAACACCTTTTCTAATGATTGCTTTTGTATTTGCAATACAAAAACGTTTCTAAGATTTTGTCAAAATTATAGCATTAGAAAAGAAACCTGGCAATGAAGGCTTGGCAGATGCATGCGAGGATATGCGTTTTGTTATCATAAATGCTAAATGCATCGCAAAACACTAATCCATTGTGGATTTACCGTATCAAGCTTAGCCGATAATATACTGACAAATATACTCCATTAAGCGAACGGAGATGGTATGAATGACTAAAGTAGTAGAGAAGGCAAGACTGGATGAAGTAATTGGTAAGAACATACGCCTAGAACGTGAAGCGCGTAGGCTTACAAGAGACGAACTGGCAGAGATGATGGAGCTTACAACGTCTCACATGGGGCTCATAGAAAGAGGTGAGCGTGGCGCGACCGCCGTTACATTGTCTAAGGTTTCAAGGGCATTTGATATCCCGGTAGACCATTTATTTTCTAACCCGCAATCTGGCGGGCTGACGATAAGAGAAGATGATAGCAATGGCCCACAGTCTACCCGCAAGAAGGTTCAAAGCCTCATAACATGCCTTAATGAGTCAGAATTAAACTTGGTTGTGCATACAATCAAAGGCATTATTGCCATGAGCAACAGCATAGAAGTGAATAGCTAATATAGACAATATATTGTTGAGATATGTCTCCTTGAGAAGAAACAAATGAAATAGTGCTACACTATTTGTTTCTGCTCAAGGGGACATATTTTTATTAACAAACAAAAATTAACAAACAAAAACCACCTTGCATAGTGCAAGGTGGTTTTTAGTGATTGGTTCACTTATTGTAAGTGGGAGGAGAAGGATTTGAACCTTCGAAAGCGATGCTGTCAGATTTACAGTCTGATCCCTTTGGCCAACTCGGGAATCCTCCCAGCGCTGGCCATATTATCATATGTTTGAGACAAATGCAATAGTTTGCTTTGTGTTAATATAAATTACAAGATAATACAAATTAATCCACCTGAACCTTCGTTAATTATCTTTTGTAAAGTCTCCTGGAATTTCATCTGGGCAGACTCTGGCATACGGAACAGTTTATTTTGCAGCCCATCACGTACCATTTCGTGCATGGACTTGCCAAACATGTTTAGCTCCCATATCCGGGTTGGGTCTTCGGCCATTTCTTGGTTAATGTAGGTTATTAGGTCTTCGCTTTGTTTTTCGTTGCCTACTAGCGGGGAGATTTCGGTTTCTATGTCTGCGCGGATAAGGTGGATGCTTGGCGCGCTGGCTTTGATTTTTACCCCATATTTAGCACCGTGTTTAACCAGTACTGGCGGCTCTAGTTTCATTTCGTCTGTTGCTGGGGTTACTATGCCATAACCTTTGCTGCGCACTTCTTCTAGTGCAAACTTTAGCTTGTCGTATTCACGTTTGGCCTCTGCCAATACTTTTATTGTTGCAATTAACTGGTACTCACCGGCTATGTCCATGCCGGTTGTTTCGCTTAGTATCCGGTAGAACAGGAATTCTTCTACTGTAACTTCGATGTGGGCCGTGCCTTCCCCTAGTGCTATCCTGTCTAGGAAGGCTTTTTTTATGTGCTCGTTATTGTCTAGCAGGCCAATGCAGTCGCGCATTTCTCTTAGCTTGCCAACGCCTTTTACCATGTCTTTGACTGCACCAATGTAGCTTTGTTTTAGCCAATGCTCTAGTGGCAGTGTTTCTATCCATCTTGGATAGTTTATCCTTATTTCTTGGACCGGGAACTCGTAAAGCACCCTTTCGATTACTGCGTTAATATCTTCGAGTTTAAGCTGGGCACAGTTGACAGCCATCACGGGGGCGCCGTATTTTTCTGCCAGTTGTTCGCGCAGTTGCTCTGCTTCCGGGGAGAAGGGTTGCTGGGTGTTTAATAGTATAACGAAAGGTTTGTTTATCTGTTTTAGCTCGCGGATGACTCTTTCTTCGGCTTCTATGTAGTCTTCTCTTGGGATTTCGGCAATGCTGCCGTCGGTTGTGACAACTATGCCTATTGTAGAATGCTCGTTTATGACTTTGCGCGTCCCCATTTCGGCTGCTTCGGCAAATGGGATTTTTTCATCTGCCCAGGGTGTTGATATCATCCTGGGTAGCTCCCCGTCTAGGTGGCCGGTTGCGCCTGGCACGAGGTAGCCTACGCAGTCAATCATGCGTACTTTAAAGCTTAGCGCTTCGTCCAGCCTTATTTCTACCGCCTCATTGGGTACAAACTTTGGCTCTGTGGTCATAATTGTGCGCCCGGCGGCGCTTTGGGGCAGTTCGTCTTTGGCACGCTCTTTGCTGTAATTATTGTCTATGTTGGGGATTACAAGCAAGTCCATAAAGCGCTTGATAAAGGTGGACTTGCCAGTGCGTACTGGGCCTACTACGCCTATGTAGATGTCACCGCGGGTGCGCTCTGCTATGTCGCGGTATAGGTCTTGGTAGTTCATGATAAAACTCCCTTCTTAATAAAAATGTACCGACAGTTTAAATTGTATCGGTACAATAATCATATGAGAGGGAGGTGAAATTTATTCGAATAAGTCAGAGTGTGTTCCTGTTGCGGTAAAAACAAGTATGAGTTTGTTATTATGCTTTTTGTAAATCAGGAGCCAATCACTTTCGCCGCCAACATGGCATTCGCGATAACCTGTGAAATTGCCTTTTAGCGGATGATCGCGATATTCGGGTGGCATAAGCTTACCGCTTAACAGTAAATCAATTGTTGTTTCTAGCTTTGACATGTCGTAGCCACGTTTTATAAGCAGTTTACGATTTCGCCTAAACCTTGTGGTGTAGTCGGGGGTATATTTATACATCATCTCCCTCCGCTTTGTCCTCGGCATCCATAGCAGAAAACATTTCACGAGCACTTGTAAAGGTGTGCGGTGTACGTGTACCGTTGATATAATCCTCTATTATCTGATCTGCTTCTTGCATCGCTAATATTGTTTCGGTTTTTGGTTGTGGGTTGCGTACATCAAAAGGAAACCCTGCTTGCTTGATGGACATATGCAGAAAAACATTTATTGCTTCGCTTAGGTTGAGGCCAAATTCTGCGTAGGTTTCTTCAGCTTTGGCTTTTATAGCAGGGTCTAGGCGGATATTGTAGTTGGCAGTTTTCATGATAAATCATCTCCTGTTTATGTTTGTACATAACTAAATACTTTATTGGATTTATACCGAAAATTGTTTCTTGATATGATTGTAATGCTTCGTATCCATTATTCGCAATGATATGACGAAGTGTATGCAATGTCAATAACGCCAACACATCAACTTGAAGCTATAACTTCAAATAACCTCTTAGGGTGGCACAATATGCATGATTTACAACACAGTAATACTATAGTACTCTTGAAATATCACTATTACGCTATACATAAACAGTTGATTTCGGAAATTTCCGGAGAAGCTAATGAGGTGCAAAATGCAAAAAATAAATATAAACACCAATTGGCTATACACCCCCCAAAACATAAACGACGGCCACACCATAAACCTCAACGAAGCCGAGTTTGAAAAAGTATGCATACCCCATGCCAACAAGATACTTGAGGCCCATAAAGGTGAAGATTTTAATGACCATATTGCTTCATACCGCTTTATATCTTGGTACAGGCGGCATTTTAAGCTTGACTCGTCGTACACCGGTAAGCGTGTAGCCATAGAGTTTGAAGCTGTAGCAACCGTCGCGGATGTGTATGTAAATGGCTGCTATGTGGGTGGGCATAAAGGTGCGTATACGCCCTTTACGCTTGATATCACAAAATATGTAAAATTTGACGGAAGCGATAACGTGATTGCAGTAAAAGTGGATTCTACCCAGCGGCGTGACCTTCCACCAGAAGGGCACCAAGTGGATTATTTGCTTTTTGGTGGTATAGTCCGGGATGTGTATATGATTATTTCTAACCTGTTGTATGTAGAGTGGACATATATGACAACACCAGAGTTGGATACATGCAGCGGGCGGCTTAATGCCCAGGCAAAAATCGTCAACAGCAGCAATATAGATGTAGATTGTGCTGTTGAGACAAAGCTCGTAGATGCCAATAAAGTCCTTGTTTTGGCCATGACAACACAGTGCGACACTGTGGCGGCAGGTAGCGCGTTAGTTTGCGAGCAACTTTCTAACCCTATTGCCAATATACATTTGTGGAGCATAAAAAGCCCGTACCTATACACGGTTGTGACCAGTATAATTGTTGATGGCGAAATAATAGATGAATACGAAACCATTATAGGCTTCCGTTTTTTTGAGTTTAAAAATGAGCCTCATGATGCTGGTTTTTACTTAAACAACGAGAAAATCAAAATTAATGGGATCAACCGTCACGAGCAATGGCCTTGGATAGGGCGCGCAGTGCCAAGCAAGCTGCAAATAGCAGATGCGGACTTAATAAAATCTACAGGCATCAATGCCGTACGAGCCTCCCACTATCCCCAAAAAACTGAATTTATTAAGCGATGCGACGAAATAGGCTTACTGGTGTTTGCAGAGCCTCCTGGTTGGCAACATATCGGGGATAAACAGTGGCAGGATTATTTTGCATACAACCTAGAGGAACTTATCATCCGGGATAGGAACCACCCGTCTATTATAAGCTGGGGTGTACGCCCCAACGAAGCACCAACAAGCGGGGACGAAGATAGAGCAAACAAAGATTTTTTTGAAAATACCAATGCCTTGGCTCGTAGGCTTGACCCTACACGCCCAACACATGGCAGCCGTGTGGAGTTTTTGTACGAGCAAAGCGATTTGTTCACAGAAGATATTTATACAGTTAATTACAGATACCCCAATAAGCCTAAGTTTACCCCGTTTATTATAACCGAGCATACCATGAGCTGGGGCAAGCAAGGGATGGCAAACGCGACAGATACAATGGCTATGCAGTGGATAGACGATTGGGCAAAGAGTTTGGATTATATTTATGAAAACAACCTTGTTGCCGGTGGTTTTGGCTGGAGTATGTTTGACTATAACAATGAAGTAAATTATACAAAGACAGGGCATGTTTTCCCCAGCGGGCTATATGATATTTTCCGGCATGACAAGCCTGTGGCATGGCTGTACCGGTCACAAAAAGCCCAGTCTGATGAAACTGTTTTATATATCGCCAATTATTGGACACAAGAGTCGCCATCGCGGGTTTTGGTGTTGAGTAATTGCGAAGAAGTAGAGTTGTTTGTAGGGGATGACTCGAGGGGAAGGATTACGGCCAACCGATATATGAATCTCCCTTACCCTGTATATGAGTTTATAGGCATTGAGTTTAATGCGATGGCTGATTTAAAAGCTGTGGGATACATTGCAGGCTTGCCTGTTAAAGAAACAGTGCGCAAGACTCCCTGTGTGGCGGCTAAACTGGTTGTAAAGCCAGATTATGACGTGCTTGTTGCCGACGGGGCAGATATGACTTGTGTCACAGTTAGCGTGGTAGATGCCGCTGGTACACGGCTGCCTTATGCTGATAACAATGTAACTATTGCCATCACTGGCCCCGGTAAATTTATAGGGCAATCAACTATTGGCTTAGAAGGTGGGCGGGTTGGGTTTATTGTTCAATCAAAATTAAACAAAACCGGCATAATAAAATGTACAGTAACTACGGTATCTACAGTAACCTCGCATGGTGTAATAACCGGCGAGTGTACAATAACTGTCCACGCCCCATGATGGACTTTGGTTTTGATGATACCGATAAACCATTAAATAAATATCCCAAGGAGGAGCACATGCAAAAACTAGACTGGAACACAGCAGCACCCATTGGTTGCACAGTCACAAGCCTAGGTAACGAGGGCTACCGCATACATGCCAATGAATGTGGTGGCAAGTTAGCCTTTGATGTACCTTGCGATGTAGAGCCGACCTTCTTCCTCAACTTCGATATCACCTATGAAGGCGAAAATTCTATGTGTTTTTCTGTAGAATTTTATGGGCAAAGCCCAGAGCCTTTGTTCATGAGTATCGGGTTGCTTCCTGGCATTAGGACGCAAGTCTCTATGCCCATTGCTGCGTTGGATTCGCAGCGTATTTTTTTGCGTGCAACACCGGGTAAACTTAAAACAACACTGGGCGGCAAGCCCATAGATGTAAAAGAGCTTACAAAAATAAGCCTTTGCATGGACAAGATACCCACACCGTCAAGCGTAATAGTCCAAAACCTATGCATAAGCCCAACAGAACAACCCTACGAGATACCCGATACAAAGCTATGTGATGAAATAGGCCAAGCCATCCACAAAACCTGGCACGGTAAGACTGCCTCGGCAGAGGAAATGGTTGCATATCTTCGTGCAGAAAAAGCAAAATACAACCTGCCAGAGAACCAAACTCAAAGAAGCGATTTAAACCAATACGGGGGCTGGCTTAACAAACCACTTGGCGAAGGCACCGGGTACTTCCACGTTGTAAAAGAAGGTGACCGTTATTGGCTGGCAGACCCACAGGGCTACGCGTTTATAAGCGCAGGGTTGGACTGTATAGGCCCCGACAGCCACGGGCGTACAGAAGGCATAGAAAAGTTCTATACCTGGTTGCCGGCCCAAGATGACCCAACTTTTGCAGATGCATGGAATACCCGTATGCGCCCGGTTAGGCATGGGCGTATGTTTTCACATGCAACGTCTAACTTGATACGTGCCTTTGGTGACACATGGTTCGAAGACTGGGCACATATCACAAAATCACGCCTGCGTGAATGGGGTATTAACACAATCGCCAACTGGTCCAGCCCCAGGTTTATAGAGTCTGCTAAGATGCCATATGTGTGGCCGCTGCGTGATTTTCCTCAAACTGCAATGTCCATATTTAGGGACTTCCCGGATGTGTTTAGCGACGAATACGCCGCAAACTCTAAAACATTTGCATCGCAAATAGAGCCTATGAAGGACGACCCATACCTTATAGGCTACTTCTTAAGCAACGAGCCGCATTGGGCTTTTGGAAACAGCCTAAATATCGCAGAAGAGCTACTGGCCTCCAGGCATGACTCTGCAACAAAGGATGCATTTATAAACTTTTTGCAAAAGAAATATCAAAGCATTTCAAATCTCAACAAAGCTTGGGGCACAGGTTTTTCAGGTTATGACGAGTTAAAAAACCCAATAAGAAACGCACGTACCTTATCCACCGCCGCCAACGATGATATAAGCGTCTTTTCTAAAGAAATGGTAAGGAAATATATATCTGTCCCCAGCCTGGCACTGCGGGCAATTGACCCCAACCACCTTAATCTAGGCATACGCTATGCATGGTTTTCCGGCGAGGCGCTACTGGGCGGGATAGAGCATTTTGATGTGTTTTCCTTTAACTGCTACGCCAACGACCCGACTAGTGCGCTGGACGCTTTTGCTAAGGCCGTTGACCTGCCGCTTATGATTGGCGAGTATCATCATGGTGCGCTGGACGTGGGCCTATGGGCAACAGGCATAGGTGCAACCACCACCCAAGAACAAAGGGGCAAAGCCTACCGCCGGTATACAGAAAACGCCATAGCGTTTAACAAATGCGTAGGCGCGCACTACTTTATACTCAACGACCAACCACTGCTTGGGCGCTTTGACGGGGAAAATTATCAAATTGGTTTTGTTGATGTATGTCATAAGCCCTACGATGATTTTGTTTCTGCCGTAAAACAAACTACGGACTGCATGTACGATGTAGCAACGGCAAAACAACCGCCATACGGGCACAAGGATGACGAAATGCCAGAATATGCAACAAAGATATATTATTAGGAGGGACATCTTATGCCGGCCCCAAGTGCACCGTTATTTCGCGACCCTATTTATGATACCCCCACAGACCCTGCAGTTATATGGAACAATAAAGAAAATTGCTGGTGGCTTGTTTATACCCAGCGGCGCAATGCAAAAAACACCATAGGTGTGACGCATATCCATGGCACGTCAATAGGCGTTGCTTCTTCCAAAGACGGAGGTAGTTGGCTATATCGCGGGACACTTCTTAACCTTGAGTTCGAACCGGGACACAATACCTTTTGGGCCCCAGAGGTCATATATGCCCAGGGCAAATATCATATGTATGTAAGCTATGTGCGCGGCATCCCCACAAACTGGGGGTACCAGCGGTTTATACTGCATTACACAGCGCATGATTTATGGAGTTGGCGCTTCGAGAGTATATTAGACCTGTCCAGCGACAAAGTCATAGATGCATGCGTGTACAAAACAAACCACAACACATACAAAATGTGGTACAAAGACGAAGCCAACAACTCTCATACATGGAGTGCAACAAGCCACGACCTATATAACTGGACAGTATGCGGCGAAGAAATTAACGACAAACCTCACGAAGGCGCAAATGTGTTTGAGCATTGCGGATGCAAATGGCTAATCACAGACGAATGGAATGGGCTAGGTGTCTACAAAAGCGAAGACTTCGCCAACTGGGAACGCACAGGTGTGATACTGCGCGAGGGTGGAAGCCGGGAATGGGACAATGTAATGGGCCAGCACGCAGATGTGCTAGTATGTGGCGAAAATGCATATATATTTTACTTCACACACCCATTTCACAAAAATGAAAACAGAAGAAAGCCCGGCTTTGTAATGGGTGAAGACGAGCACCGTACATGCATACAAGTAGCAAAGCTTAAAGCCGATGGCGGTAAACTAATATGCGACAGAGACGAACCGTTTGAGTTGGTCCTTACACAGGGTTAGGGTATAACTTATACAGCCCGGTAACCACATCACGGTCATTAACATCAACAAAAACAGCTTTGCCTGATGGTAAAAATGCTACTTCTTCGCGCCCTATGGTGCGCCCTATCTTTTTTTCTATAGCCGATATTGTTTGCTTGCGTTTTGTGTCCGGTTTCCTTAGGAAGCCGGGCATATTTTTTCCCCTTACCATTGCCAGCCAGTCGCAAATCATGCATGACTCAAGCGCGTCTTTGTCTATCCCGGGGATGGTTAGGAAGCAGTCATGTATTTTTTTCGCGTAGTCTTCTAGGGGAAGGCCATGGTTTTCGCAGTATTCGCCTAGCTTGTGAAATAAAGTAAAGGGGCGCAGCTTGAGCTTATTATCGGCTGATTGAAATAATACATATTTGATGGTGGACAAAAACCGGCCTTTGTTGTGGGTGTGCCGTAGTGCGTTTTCTGTTTGCTTAAGCGTACGTATGTCACTAACACTAAGCCAACTGCTGGATATAATTTCATATGGCGGGGACTCTTGGTACAGTATCCCAAGCTCGCCGGCTTGTTTGCGAAGGCTGCTGCCATGCAGTAGTTTTAGGAAACCTAGCTGCAAGTCATGCGCGCCAAGTTTATATGCACGGTCAAAGCTGTCTTTGAAGATTGCCAATGTCTCGTGAGGTAGCCCCGCGATTAAATCCACATGGATATGAATGTTGCCAGGGACTAGTAGGGTTTTTATGTTTTGTTCGGCCTTGGTAAGGTCGGCTTTTCTGGAAACGGCTTTTAGGGTTGGCTCGTGGTAGCTTTGTAGCCCGGCCTCAAACTGGATGCGGCCGGGTGGGGCAGTGTTTAACAGCATGAGCGTGCGCTCGTCAAATAAGTCCGCCGCAACCTCGAAGTGGAAGCAGCAACTTGTGTCCAGTGATATCACATACTCGAATAGCTGGTATGCCCGCTGTGGGTTGATGTTGAATGTACGGTCTATGAGTTTTATTGTCCTCGCGCCGGACTTGGAGAGTTTGCATAGCTGCTCTTTTGCGGTTTGTATTGGGAAAAATATTAGCTTGCTCTCACCAGAGAGGCAAAACGCACAGCTATATGGGCAGCCCCTAGAGGTTTCTAGGTATGCTAGGCGGTTTTTTAATGTGCTGATGTAGGTAGCGTTGTATGGGTCCAGGGGGTTGCATTGTTCTGTGAGTGTAGATTCATGTATATGGTTTCCTGTATTTTTATCTCCCAGCGCGTCCAAGAATACCGGGAGCTGCCGCTCGCCTTCCCCATGTATTACATAGTCTGCGCCGCTTGCCAGCCAATAATCCGCGTTGTATGATGCTTCTGGGCCGCCTAGTACAAATATACAATTGGGTAGTTGCTCCTTGAGTAGTTTTAGTAAACCAGGCAACTTGGCCGCGTTCCATATATATGTCGAGATGCCAACAACATCTGGTTTATGGGTGGCAATTGCTGCGGATATCTCGCTATCTTGCTGGTGGATTGTGGCCTCTATTATTTCTACATCATGAGCCTTGTGGGCATATTCGCTTATACCCTTTGCCAGCACCCACACAGAAAGCGCCGAGTGTACATATTTCGAGTTTATGGCTAAAAGAACAACTTTACTCACGTTTAATCACATCCGGTTTTGATTTTTGTTTATAGTTTATGGCGCAATTATAGCAAAATATGGCCTATCTCCACTACCGGCAACAATCTTACTTTAGAATCGGTCATATCTTTCTTGGATTATCAATTGACATAATCTAAGAGTATGGTTATCCTCGAATTGAAGAAAATGTACAACACAAGACATCGCCCATAGTTGGCGTGTTAGGAGGCTATATATGAAGTTCACCCCCAAAGACAGGGAGATCTTGCGCGAGTTAGCAAATAAATACGCCGCATTAGCCGCGCTACCTGTGCAAAAAGAGCGCTACGAGCGTGGGCGCGACATCAATGACCTAAAACCCCGCCGCCCAATGGTATGGTTGCACGAGATACCGTGGCACGAAATGGACATAGACGGCAACCTGACTCTTTACTGCCAAGACGACTTCGCCAGGCGAATGGAGCAGCATTTTCGCATGACGCTGTACCGCTGGGAGTATATCCAGGGCGATATGGTGGTAAGGAACTCATACAACATACCCAGGCACTACACCACAACCGGTATGGGTGTAGATATAAACGAGCATGTACTATCAACAGATGATAACAATCATATAATATCCCACAGCTACCTAGACCAACTAGATACAATAGAAAAAGTTAACGCACTACACGAGCCTGTTCTAACCGCTTTCCCAGAAACAGATAACCAGAGGGTAGAGTGGGCCAACGATATACTAGACGGCATTTTGCCCGTAAGGCTAGAAGGGTACTGTTTATACCATGCCCCGTGGGACCGTATCCCGCGGCACCGTGGTGTGATGCAAGTATTGTCTGACTTGGCTTTCGAGCCGGAGTTTACCCATGCAATCATGAAAAAATTTACACAGGGCGCATTGGCAACCATGCGGCAAATGGAAGCACTTGACCTGTTTGACTCAGATGTTTCCGACTTGCACTGCACGCCGCCATATGTTTCCGGCTTCGAGCCGCCAAGCGGCCCTGCTACCATGAAAAACACCTGGTATAGGGGCATGTCGCAGCTGTTTACGGAAGTTTCGCCGCAGATGTTTGAGGAATTTGAGCTTAACTACGCCAAGCCGCTGATGGCGGAGTTTGGGCTGGTGTACTACGGATGTTGCGAGGCACTGGATAACAAGATAAGCCTACTTAAAACCATACCCAACCTGCGCAAGATAGGCGTAAGCCCATGGGCCAATGCCGAAGCATGTGCAGAGCAAATTGGCGGTGACTATGTATACGCCCACAAGCCCAACCCAGCCCATGTGTCTGGCACTTTTGATGCAGACGTGGTACGCAAAGAAATTGCCCATGTCATAGAAACATGCCATAAATATGGCTGCCCATATGAGTTTGTGATAAAAGATATAAGCACCGTAACATACAAACCCCAAAATCTAATAAACTGGACCAAAACAGTCAAAGAGACCATAGACGCATATTACTAAGGAGGCACTACATGAAAGTAGCAGTAATTGGGTGCGGCACCATAGCCAACAGCGCACATATCCCATCCTATATCAACAACCCAATAACAGAAATCAAGTATTTTTGTGACATCATCCCCGAGAAGGCTATGGAAGCTGTAAGCAAGTACGGTTGTGGTATAGCTGTGACAGACTATCGCGAAGTACTAGCAGACCCAGAAGTTACAGCAATTTCTATATGCACACCCAACGACGTACACGCGCCCATAGCAATAGATGCCATGCGCGCCGGTCTGCATGTGCTATGCGAAAAGCCCGCCGCTCGTACTTTCCACGAAGCCCAGCAGATGCAACAAGTACAGCACGAGACTGGCGTGACCCTAAACATAGGTGTTGTAAACCGCTTTAACGACAGCGTTAACCTAATCAAGAAATATATAGACAGCGGCAAACTGGGCGAGATTTATAGGGTATATGCCAGCTTTAGGTCCCACCGCTCTATCCCTGGGCTTGGCGGGGCGTTTACAACAAAGGCCATAGCCGGTGGCGGCGTGCTTATAGATTGGGGCGTACATTACCTAGATATAGTAATGTACTGCTTGGGTGACCCGGAGGTATATAGTGTTTCTGGCGAAGTATTTGGTAAGCTTGGGCGCGATATAAGCAACTATGCATATACAAACATGTGGGCGGGCCCGCCGGTTGTAGGTGGCACCTTTGACGTAGAAGACTCCGTAACGGCACTTATCCGTACCCAAGGGCCAACTATAACCATAAACGGCGCCTGGGCCGAAAACATCGGGGTAGGCGAACAATTTATAGATTTTATTGGTGATAAAGCCGGGATACGCCTCAAATACGGCGGAGACTTTACGGTTTATACCGCCGAAAACGGCGCACTAGTAGAGTATAAGCCGCAGTTTAAATCCAGTGATATGTACCAACAAGAAATAGATAATTTTGTAGACTGTATAGAAACAGGAGCGAAATCACCCGCTCACATAGACACTGCTATCATTACCGCGCAGATGATGCAAGCCATATATGACTCGGCTGTGCAGCACCGGGAGGTTTATTTGTAGTATGTGTGTGAGTCCAACTTATTCAAAATAACTGTTATTCCCACAGAAGAAGCCCGAGCATATGAGGACGTAAAATCCCCCTATGTCGGGCTTTTTGGTTTTTTGGCCATATCATATCAGATATATCTGACGCGAAATTAATATTGACTTGATAATAGTTATACCCTGTCGTATAATATTAATGAGAGGAGTTGACATTTATGGTTATTCGTGAAAATTATTTATCTAAAATACGCCCGTTTATCGGCAAGGACATCATAAAGGTCTTGACCGGTGTCCGACGCGGCGGTAAAAGTGTACTTTTGCAACAGATTATAGATGAGATAAATAGCTCAAACACAATTTTCCTCAATTTTGAGGATTTAGGCAATCAACATCTTTGTGAATATAATGCGTTCCATGATTTTATTTGCAGTAAAATTGGTGATAGTAAAGAGCAATTCTATTTATTTTTTGACGAGATTCAAGAAGTTAAAGGATGGGAAAAGACCGTCAATTCTTTGCGTGTAAAATTTAAGGCAGACATATATATTACTGGCTCAAATTCACGCTTGCTTTCGGGTGAACTTGCCACATATATTGCTGGCCGCTATGTATCCTTTGTGATTTATCCCTTTTCTTTTGCGGAGTTTAAAGATGTGAATCAGGTTGCATGGGCGAGCAGTTCGCGCAGCGAACGACCAGCCGCAGATTATACTTTTGATGAATACATCCAATACGGCGGGATGCCTTTTCTGTCAAGCATAGGTTTTGAGCCGTCTGTAAGCAAAAACTATTTACAAGACGTCTTTAACTCAGTCATGCTAAAGGATATTGTTAAGCGTAACAACATCCGTGACGTGGACTTGTTAGAGCGTATTATTTCGTATGCACTAGCTAACATAGGAAAAAGCTTCTCGGCTACAAGCATATCAAAGTTTTTTAAAGACGAAAAAAGAGCGATTGCACCCGAAACTGTCTTGAATTATTTGAAATGGTGCGAAGAAGCGTATTTATTCTACCGACTTAAAAGTCAAGATATAAATGGTAAAAAAATGTTAAGGGTGAATGAAAAATATTATGTTGTTGACCACGGTTTGCGCGAAGCAATTGTGGGAGCTAACTTGCAAAGCACTGAAATCATCCTTGAAAATATCGTAGGACTTGAACTCCTTCGTAGAGGATACAAGATCTGTGTTGGGCGTGTTGGTGAAAAAGAAATAGACTTCGTTGGGGAGAAGAATGGCGATAAGCTATATATTCAAGTCTGCTATCTATTAGACAAAGAATCGACTATTCTGCGTGAGTTCGGTTCTCTATTAGAGGTAAAAGATAACTATCCAAAGTTTGTTCTGTATAAGGAAAGTTCTTTTATGGGCAATTACGAAGGAATACCAGCGATGAAAATTGAAGACTGGTTGATGGAGAGTTGATCAACGAATACAAAGGAATGCAAGTAGTCTGTTGAAATTTCGGGCATGTAGTTATAGAAGCTGGAGGGATTGGGATGAAGTGGCTATGTGTTGCAATATTATTTTTACTTATAACACAACTGATTTTTTCTATTCCCGCACCATTTTGGTTTTTAGAAGCTGTATGGGGTGCTGGAGATTTTATTACATTTGTAAGCACGACATTTTTGGGTTATATAGCAATTAGCCAGAGTTACTTGGCCAACAAGACAAATATTAGCATGCAAGAAACAAATGAAAGGATGCATATGCTTCAACTTGCACAGATAGTATCTATAATAGCCGTGAAGGGCATATACATTCAAAAGCGACTTTTTGAAGAAGCTAAAACAGAAAGTGCTATTCAGTTGGTTGATGAAACAATAAGTCTTGATAGTGATGACAGCATACTTTTATCAAATGAGCATTACTGGATTGATATAACATTTGAGAATAGGAGCAAATATCCAATAGCAAGCTTAATTACTTGCCCACATAATATTAGCCCTCTATTTTATGGTATTAAGAATGTCGACCGCAGAGCAATCTATATTGCAGATGAGGGCATATCATGTATTCGACTTATTATTCCGAGTGCGATATTGGAAGAGTGTGATGTTAAAAAAATTGCTTTTCGCTGGCAATTTATCAATATATTCAAGCAACATACCGAAGCAACACTATTTATTGACGATTTAACTTTACACAAACCACGATATGATTTTCGGTTATCGCTATATAAGAACATGCGTAAGAAGGAGAGCTAGCAGAGTGCCAATACGACATTAACATTTTTATATTTCCACGTATGTCATTTACTTTGGCGTGTGTAACATTGACTAGCTTCTCCAGACTCTCTATGTCGATAAAGATGTTTATCTCGGCCGATTTTGCAAAACTTGTGAAAGCTAACAAAAACATTGAATTTACTAAACCTTCTCAACAGCAGAAGCATCAACCCCAGCATCGCCCCTCCGCGCTTTCCTGGCAAACAGCCGCATAACTTCATCCTTGGATATGCAGCCAGTTATAACCACGCCCCACAAGTAAACCAGCCCCAGGACCGCTATGGCAAACACAAGTCCAACCCTAAGCCCAAGGGCATCTATAAACAGCCAATTAGCCAAAAACCTAGCCAACAAGCCGGCTACAGCCGCCACAATAAGGGGCTTAACCAGCCAATCCAAAAATGGTGTCTCAAGCACTATAAACTGCCGTACTTTATATAGCCCAAGAGCAATAACCACAGTAAGGCTAACCAAACCCCCAAAAATATAGGCATTGAGCCCATATACAGGCACAAGCAAGTATATAAATGCAATACTAATCGCAGAAGAAATTATACTATTACGGAAAATAAACATCTGACACCCCAGCCCATTAAGCACGCCAGACAATATTATTTGCATATAAATAAACGGGCACATAATCCCAAGCAGTTGAAGCATAAACCCAATAGGCTGGTTGTAAATTGCCATCCCCAGCTCATGTCCAAAAAAGAAAAACAGCGCCGCCGCCCCCATCCCAGTAATAGAGGCAAAAAGCATGGCCTTGGATGTAGCATTGGTGATACGGTCAAGCCGGTTGGCGGCCGCAGCCTCGCTAACAGCAGGCACCAAAGTTACGCTTAGCGCAGTAAGCACCGCTGTAGGGAAAAATATAAGCGGCATTGCCATCCCGGTAATGCGCCCAAACTCGCTAATAGCATCTGTAGCAGAAAGGCCATATAACTGCAACCGTGACGGGATAAGTACATTTTCCCAAGCAGAAAGAAGCGACCCAGTTACCCGGTTACCAGTAAGCGGCAAAGCCATAGACATAATTAATACAAACGCCTGACCAGACGACAATACCGGACGCTTAAAAAAGCGTCTTTTGTTTTTGTGCACCCGGTAAGAAATAAACACAAAAAAGAACGAAAATATTTCTTCTGCCACAATGGCAATAACGGCGGCAACAGCCGCATATGTAAGCCCACGCGGTACAAAGCGTGCGGCAACAAAATAAATCACTACCATGCGCACTACCTGCTCCAGCACCTGGTTGGCAGCAGGGATTTTTGTCTCCTGCAGCCCAATAAAATACCCGCGCATACATGTCCCGGCCGCCATAAAAGGAAAAGCCAGTGCCAAAATCTTAAGTGGCATGTATGTGCGCGGGTCATTAAAAAAATGCACAGCAAGCAAGTCCGCACCTAGGTATAGTGCAACAGTAAGCCCTGCACCCAGCAGCGTGGTAATAACCACAGACTGCTTAAGCACACGACCCATATTGCCATATTCGCCCTTGGCCCTTTCTTGGGCTGTAAGCTTAGAAACAGTAGTGTTAAACCCAGCACATGAGATGCTCCAGGCTAGAGCATATACCGGCATTATAAGCTGGTAAAGCCCCATGCCCTCTGCCCCCATAAGGTTGGACATGTATATCCGATATACAAAGCCCAAAATCCGCGTTACTACACCGGCGGCAGTAAGAGTTAATGCCCCGGCCAATACTTTTCGGCTAATAGTACCCACCCCATATACAAGCGTGTTATACAGACATGTATATGATAAAGGTGTGGGTGTATATGCTTAATGCAACTTCTCCATCAAAGCCCCGCCCTTGCCAACAGCTAAATAATAGGCCAAAACAGCCAATAGCCCGGTAATCCCAAACAGTCCAAGAAACGCCACAAGCGGGCCAGCAAACGATGTCATAAACCAACCCAGCATACCAATACCAGCAGCTACACCCCAGCTACCAAACATCAAGATGATGATATTGAGGTTTTGCTTAACGGCGGCTTGTTCGTTGTCCCATGTAAGTTTTGGCCTTACAAGGTCAATATATAGCCCTAGATAGTTGACAAACAACATCCCCGGTACAGCAACAAGCGTCCCGGTAACAAACAGCCATAACGGCGCAGCAAAAACCACCTGCAGCGGCACAACAATAAACAACAATGCCGGGACCAAAAGCACAATCCCGCTTACAGCCTTAGCATTGAGCTGGGTAGGGTAGGGGACAGGCAGGTACTTCATGATAAAAATGTTGCGCCCTTCGCGTGAGATAGCAGTGCCAGCAACCGTAATCATCCCCCCTACAAAAAAGCCCACAGCACACATGATAACCATCACCATGGCAGACACACGGGGGTTGCTAAAATTAATCAAGTAAAGCAACTCGTCAAACTCGCCGCTTCTCATAAGCGGGACAAGGGACGCAAGTAGAATAATAGGCATAATAAACGCCACAAGTACGCAGTTCATAAACACGGTAGGGCTGCGGAACACAAGTTTTAACTCCTTAACCAAGTAAGAGTAAAACTTCCCACGACCCTGGGAGCTGGCAGCAATATCTTCGACTGTCATCTTCTTAGTAGGCGCGCCAGACTCCGAAAGCCCAATAACACCGGCAAAGTACAGCCTACCAGCCAACCAGAAAAATATCACAACAGCCACTACAGCAACTGCGATGTTTATGAGCTGGTTGTGAAGCGCACCCCCAAAGATAGCCGTTGCCCCAAAAGCCTGTGCAGCAAAACCGTTCCCTATAAACAAGGTGTTAAGTGTTGTAAGTGCTACCGGCTCGCCCATTACTGCATCCAACAGCAGTTCCTGGTCAATGGCAAATGCCTGGTTAGAGTACATAGAAAAACCTACAGCTATAGCAATTGCCAATATCCCAACAATAAGCGTATACCTATCTGGGTTGCGCCCAAGGCGGGTAACCCTCATAAGTAACATCACAAGCACCGTAGAATACACCATAGGCAATATAGGCAAAGTAATAAAAGTGATAACTGTGCTAAAAGAAAGCACACCCAGCGGTACATAGCTCCTAAGCGCCGCAAACATTACCACCATAAGGCCAAGCGCAACAATATACTCAAACGCCAGCGCCACCGCAAACTTAGCACCAATAACCTGCTGGGGCCTTGCCGGAAGTGGTAATAAAAACTCTACGTCCTTAGCAAAATAAAACAGCGCAGGTGCCGCCATAAAAGAGAAGACAAAAATAATAATAGAGCCAATATTAAGCGCAAGCCCAACAGCAACAGGCAACTGTCCAATGACATAAAACAGCGAAAATATCTGCCCCATTGTATGATAAATTGCAAACATAATAGGGAAAAAGCAAAGCGCCGCAATTAGCCAAACCGCCATCCCGGCCCATTTGTTCTCCTTACCTTTGATTTTAATACTCATGGATGAGCCTATGATGGTTTTCATAAAAACCCCTGTAAGTGTCCACCATTTACGCATTGGCAGTCACCTCCATGAA